>CANHYZ010000331.1 GCA_947464885.1 Flavobacteriales bacterium | reverse complement strand
TTTCACTTTGGATACGGAAGACTTCAACCACATCCGTGAGGGTGCGCGAACGGCCCCTGCCATGGCGGACTTGAATGCGGACCAAATCCAAGATCTCATCATTGGCAATACAGGTGGTGGATTGGCTTATTGGCAGCATGTGCCGACGGGGGTGAGGGAAAGCCCAATCAGTGAAATCGAAATATTTCCAAATCCGGGCAAAGATTTTCTTTCTGTGATTGTCCCTGAAAATGGCGCATTGCCAGCAGAACTTTCGATTATGGATGTTCAGGGGCGCATTATCAGCCGTATGATTTTGGCGTCACGCAAAAATGTTGTTGAGATTACCTCCTTGCAGAATGGCTGCTATATTCTTCATGTTGAATCTCCGAATTTTTCAGCCAACGCCAGATACATCGTAAGGCGTTAATTGCTGTGTGTACAAAGTGGTTAAAATGCTTTCCATTTGGGTGGTATGATTTTATAGATTTACATCAAATCTTAACCCTATGAAAAGACATTTTTACATTCTTCCGATCGCTTTTGCAGCGATCTCCGCATTACAAAGTTGCTCGGTTGCACTTCCATCCCAAGGCGTAGAGCGCCCGGTTGATCGTGTTGCTACGGCATGGACAGCCGTTGGCTCGGTTCGTCATGAGTATTATACAAATTTCCCATCGGGAGTAATTCCCTACGATGCGCTCATGGCAGAGGCTCACAAAGCATACGGAGCTGATGTTGATATTATCGAAATCAAAGAAGATAAAATCAAGCTGGATGCTAAAACACGTCGCGAAATGATTAAAGACAAAAAAGGTTCATTTGCGTACAAGTTTGTGTACAATGCCCTTGTCATCAAGTACAAATAAAGATCTAAGAAGTTTTATTGAATGGCGTCGTAAGACGCCATTTTTTATTTCCCCCCGGTCAGCGAGCTCAACCCATTCACCAGCGGACCGAAATTGAATGACTGCGCCATGGCAATTTCACCATCGGCTGTGCGGGCATAGAAATAATCCAAGTCAAACGGAATGATATTGCCGTAATCATCCTCCATCGGTTTGCGCGCGTTTTTCAAATACAAATCGATGCTCACGGTTTTGGCCGACTGATCGGTCACCGATAGGGTATAGGCCGGCAACGAGGCGCGCAAACTGTCGCATTGTGCGGGACTTAGTTGCGTATTGAACGACTCAATGTGCACCTTTTTGAAACGCAGCAACATGTCTTTTACCGCAACGGTATCGAAGGCAGGAATCGATGTAGCGCATTGTCCTTGAGCGTCGCAGCCAAACAGCTTTAGGTCATTGCCTCCACCATAGCTGACCTCCCAACTATCGGCAGGAACAAGGTGATTGATGACTTTGACGGTGCTCACTTCCAGGTGAGGATATTCGAAAATGCCGGTGTAGCGCCATTCCATTTCATTGGTGAAGAATCGCGTGGAGAGGAAGCCTGTAAAGCCTTCAATGTGTGTGATATAAGGCTCTTCACTTCGACCGATCTCAGGGATTTCCAACAACATCACTGTGCCCGTATGATCCGGTGTAGGAACACCGACATACCAGATTTTCGAAGGCTCATCGCCACCCGTGTAAATGGCAACGCGCTTGCCCGAAGAGGCCAATAGCTTCATCATATTGTCGCGCGAGGAATCACTCACATTCCCACGAATGCGAATGCGATTGAACGTCTTCAGCATCAGATTAACAGCATCTTCACGCGCCGGAAACTTGTCGTTGAGGCGCCACAAGCGCTCTCCCTGAATGCGCTCCAGCGTGGCCGTTTTTCCAAGATGGTCGGTAATGACAATCTTGGTCACAGCAGCGGTGTCTTCAATAGCGAAATCAGACAACGGCTTGTCGGCAAGTGTGCCCGAATGCGATTTGAAATACACCACAGACGCGGTTATACCGAGCAGGGCAAATACGACCAGTAAGATGACATTCTTCTTCATAATGACCAAGCCATAGAGGGATTAGTGTGCCGACGTTGTCCAGCGTTTTTTTCTCCAAAAGAACTGGATGAAGCCCAGCAAACACACCACAGCAATCGGCAGGGCCGTGTTGATGAGCTTGATGGTGGAGCGTGAAGTCTCAATTTTTTCAGCCGCGAGCTTACGCAGTTCAATGGTGCGCGAACGTACACTAATAAGCGACTGGTCGTCGAGCAGGTAGTTCATGCAATTCATCAGAAACTCTTTGTTGTCGAATAACACGCGACGGAACTGCGGATCATACCCAAGCGCAATCGGCATGGGCTTGCCTCCGCGCATATCGACTTCATTGTAGGCGATGTCGCCGTCGGCAATGACAATCATCTTCGTCGGTAAACTCTTGTCGCGGTAGGCAATATTCACATCCTTCTTGATGGCATCCGGCGTTTGATCGCGGAAGGCACTCGGGAATTTACCCTCGAGAATCATTCCCATGGTGCGCTCCGGACTGGTGCCGTTTTGGAAATACTCTTGTCCGAAAGAGAGTAGCTGAAGGTCCACACGCACGGGAGCGCGCAGTTCTTTCGACAGTGGAGAACTCTTCAGTAGTGGAATCTTGATGATGTCGGATGATGCATTCACGCTATCGAGACTTCCGGCGAACTCCAACTTAATCGGATCGAGATTGGCTGTAATCGGGTGCGTGTTGTTAGAGGAGAGAATCAGCGGAGCATAGTAGTTGGTGCGGTCGGTATACGCGCGCTGGTTGCCCATCGGGCCGTTATCCAGAATGATTGGCGCCCCTTGAAAATCGATGACCAGCGAGCGATTCAGGCGCACGCCATATTCAAACAGCATCTCATAAACGCCGTTCTCATTGCTGATGGCCATGGTGGTTTCTGCACTGCGCAAACTGTCCATGTTGATCTTAAGTGCATCGAGCATCCAAAGCACCTTACCGCCGTTCATGATAAACTGATCAATCACAAAACGATCCTTATCACTGATGATGGAGTCGGGACCGGCTACAACCAGCGCTGCATAGCGGTTGGTGCGCAGCGTCATGGCATCGGCTTTATCGCTCAAGGCATTGATTTGCGAATCAATGCGCACGGGTTCGACATCGTAATTTTCACGTAAACCAAAGATGAAATCGGCCAGGTGAATACCCGGAATCTCGCGGTGCCCTGTGAGGATGGCAATGGCAGGCTTGTCCTTGCGCGTGATTTTCCTCAAACTGTTCGCCAGTTCATACTCCAGGTTGTTCACGGACGTATTGACCATTTGATCGGCAGCAACCGGTGTTTCTGTTTTCAGAAATTGAATAGGGTACTCGCGGCCCTGATACTCCACGATAGCGGCCGGCCAAATCAGCTTTGAAGCTTGCGCGCCCTTGTCGTTGAAGGAAATGTTGGTAAAGCGCAGTCCCTTTTCATCCAGCGCCTTGAACGTCT
>CANHYZ010000330.1 GCA_947464885.1 Flavobacteriales bacterium | reverse complement strand
GACAGTGATGTCAGCTTTAATCAATGCAGCATCCGCTTCCTTGCCGCTGATGCCCTTGTTGCGCAGGTCGATGAGAAAACAATGGTTGTCGGTGCCACCGCTGACGATTTGATAGTCACGGGCAACGAGCGCCTCGCTAAGTGCACGTGCATTGCGCATCACTTGTTCGCCATAGATTTTAAAGTCGTTTGTAAGTGCTTCACCGAACGCAACTGCCTTAGCAGCAATAACGTGCTCGAGCGGACCGCCTTGCATTCCCGGGAATACACCGCTGTCGAGCAGTGATGACATCATGCGCAATTCGCCTTTCGGCGTTGTTATGCCAAACGGATTCTCGAAATCCTTGCCCATCATGATAACACCGCCTCTTGGGCCGCGTAATGTTTTGTGTGTTGTCGTGGTAATGATGTGACAGTGAGGAAGTGGGTCATTCAACAACCCTTTTGCAATGAGTCCTGAAGGGTGAGAGATGTCCGCTAACAAAAGAGCTCCAACGCTGTCGGCAATTTCACGGAATCGCTTGTAGTCCCAGTCGCGGCTATAAGCCGATCCACCACAAATAATCATCTTTGGCTTTTCCTTCTGCGCAGTCGCTTCAACAGCGTCCATGTCGATTCTACCGCTTTCGCGTTCCACACCGTAAAATGTTGCCCGGTACAACTTGCCGGAATAATTCACCGGGGAACCATGCGTGAGATGGCCGCCTTGTGAGAGGTCCAAACCGAGAATGGTATCGCCGGGTTTCAGGCATGCCAACATAACTGAGCTGTTGGCATTCGCTCCCGAATGGGGTTGAACATTGGCCCATGCTGCTCCAAAAAGTTCCTTGAGACGGTCAATAGCCAGCTGCTCAACGGCGTCTACCACTTCGCAACCGCCATAATAACGCTTCGATGGAAGTCCCTCCGCATACTTGTTGGTCAACACACTTCCCATCGCTCGCATCACTTCATCGCTGACGAAATTCTCCGATGCGATTAACTCAATGCCATGCTGCTGGCGCTTAAACTCGCGCTCAATAAGGTCGAAAACTGCGGTGTCTTTCATGGGGGACTTTTTGGAGTCGCGAAAGTATGACTTTCAGACCTACACAAAAAGTCTTAACCCGGATTATGAATAGCGGTTAAGTGTAATTTTGACCAATATCTTCTAGGGCTCTTATCATGATTCACAAACTCCTCACGTGCACAATTTTAGTTGCAGCAATTTTTCACAACCTGCGCGCTCAAACGCCTGTGGCTGTTAAAGTCAACGGACTCCAGGCGCCCACTGTCACCATGATTGTGGAGTATTTTGGCGAAGACAATTGGAAAAATCTTCAAGTCATCAAGGATCCTCAAAACGGCACCTATGCCGCTAAAGTGAAATTCCCGCATAGCGGACAATACCGTTTCCGATTTTCCAGTGACCCTAAACGTTGGTTTGAGTTTTTGTTCGTGAAGGAGGATATGCCTGCTGAAGGTATAAACTTAACTGTAGAATACGCACAACTCAAGGGGCAGGTCATGAAACTGCATGATTCACCTGAACAGACTGCATACCTGGAATTAATTACGGATTTTAATAATGTGAGTATGAATCGCGATTCGCTCGATCGTTTTGCATTGCCCTATCAGCAGCGCGAGCAGGAGTATGCGAAGCTTTGTCAGGATGTGGCCGCACGCTTCCCCCAAACCTGGACGGCGCAGCTCTTGTGTAAGGTAACTCCTGCGCCACTTTACGACGGAAATCCCGAGTTCGCCAATAATCCGGATTCACTCATGAAGTTTATATCTCTGAACGCTTTTAAGGGAGCTACGCTCAATCACCCGGATCTGCTCAATCACATGGCGTTCGTTCGACGCATGAATGTCACTTACCTCTATTTTGAAAAGAATAAATTGCCGGAACCCTATATCGATTTGCTGATGAAGAAAGCCCTGGTGAGCGAATCCATGACAACTTACATGTTCAAGTTTTTGTTGGATAAAATGATTTCTTTTCGCAATGAACCGGGCTTGAGTTACCTCATTACCTGGTATGCCGACGATTGCACAGAAGAAGGGCACATGGAAGAGAATACACGCAATTTGCTTCAGGCTCTCGAGAATTGTAAGCCCGGAAAGACCATTGAAATGCTCACCTTGCCCGATGTCAACGGGAAGATGCATCCAATGAAAAAGACGATTGCGGAAAATAAGATTACCATCATCTTATTCTGGCGCGCCAACTGCTCCCATTGCAAAGAGTTCGAACCGAAACTGGAGGAATACTATGCGCAGTATCATGCGCAGGGATTAGGTGTCTATGCCATCGGTACAGACAAGACGCAGGAGGAATGGGCCGTTCAGGATAAACTCAACGACTCGCCTTGGACGAGTGTGTTTCTTGCCTACGATCAGCGAAAGGATTTCAATAAGCGCTTTCCGGTGCCTAGCACACCATCACTCCTCGCCGTCGATCAAAATGGGGTGGTTGTGAAACGACTCATTACGCGCAGCAAGATTGAAAGCGAAATCAAAGAGATGCTCGGTCTATGAATTTGCTAGCCGAGGAAACAAGTCCGTATCTCCTGCAACATAAAGACAATCCCGTGCATTGGCATGCGTGGAATGATGCAGCTTGGCAACGCGCAAAATCCGAGCAAAAACTCGTCCTGGTATCCATCGGCTACAGTGCCTGCCACTGGTGCCACGTCATGGAGCATGAAGTGTTTGAGGACTTCGAATGCGCGGAGTTGATGAACATGCACTTCGTATGCATTAAGGTAGATCGCGAAGAAAGACCCGATGTCGATAGCTGGTACATGGACGCCGTTCATCTCATGGGCAGTCAGGGTGGCTGGCCGCTGAATGTCTTCACCTTGCCGGATGGCAGACCCTTATTTGGAGGGACGTATTTTCCCAAAAGTAAATGGATTGATACGCTGGAAAAACTCGTGCATGCATTCACGCAAAAACCGGCGCATATGCAGGAGTACGCAGTTAAACTAATGGACGCTTTGCAGCAACTTCATGCGCAGGAGGATGCTTCGACGGCAGCCGATTACACGTTTCCAGGCATCGATAATCTTGTCGAAACGTGGTCGAAATACTGGGACGAAGAGCATGGTGGGATGAACAGAGCACCGAAGTTTCCAATGCCTAACAATTGGGAATTCTTGCTGCAATACGGCAACCTGAAGAACGATCATTCAGCCTTGCGCCATGTGAAAACGACATTGAGAAAGATGGCACTCGGTGGAATCTATGATCAGTTAGGCGGAGGCTTTGCGCGCTACAGTGTGGATGCAATCTGGAAGGTTCCGCATTTTGAAAAAATGCTCTACGATAATGCCCAGTTGCTAAGTCTTTACGCTCAGGCCTATCGCAAGTTTAAGGAGCCGCTCTTTCTTGAAGTGATTGAT
>CANHYZ010000329.1 GCA_947464885.1 Flavobacteriales bacterium | reverse complement strand
GGGAATTTACAGCCGCTCACGATTCAGCCCGGCGATATCATTTTCGATGTGTTGGCCGACGGCGGATGTGCAGCTGTATCGGAAAATTACATCGATATCCGCAACCTGGATTGCGTGCTTGAGGACGGCTGTACACGTGTCATTATCTCTGAATACGTGGAAGGTTTAGGCACTAACAAGGCGCTTGAATTGTATAACGCAACTCCATTCCCCGTTGACCTCGCCGATTATGACCTGTTCTCATACAACAACGGTGATACCGCATTCATCGTGCTGGATACGCCGGCCGGTATTTTGCTTCCGGGTGAAACGTATGTCGTATGCAGTTCACAGGCTGATGCCGCATTATTGGCGGTCGCCGACAACACAACGGCCTCTATGACCAATTTCAACGGTAACGATGCAATCGTTCTCACCTATAACCTAGAGGCTGTCGACATTATTGGAATCATTGGTGACACGGTCACCCAGTGGAATTTCGGATTGGCGTCGACAAAAGACCACACGCTTCGCAGAAAATTCGAAGTCAATGCCCCAACCACCAACTGGGAATTATCTGCCGGTCAGTGGGAGGTTTTCGAAGTAAATGACATCAGCGGTCTTGGCTCTCACAGCGCGCAGGTTTGCTCACAACAACCCTACCTGACATTCTCGCAAACCGCCATTCAAGTCAATGAAGGCGTAAGCGTTTTCTCCATTCAAGTGGATGCTTATAATATCATTGGAACCACCAACGTGCTGGTCGATATGATCCAAGGGTCGGCGACCGAAGGCGTTGACTTCACCAATACGTTCCCTGTGCAATTCGAGTTTACACCGGATTTTACTCAAGGAACCATTCTGATTGAGATCGTTGATGACGAGGAGGAAGAAGATATTGAAACCTTTACGCTGACCATGATTGAGGCTACCGGCCAAGCTGTGTTTGTGAACCCATTCATCACCGTCAGTATTCTCGACAACGATCAGAGCTATCCATTCTACCCAATAGCCACGATTACTTCACAAAACGCATTGGGTGTGTTGGATAGCATTAACACTTATTGCGCTATTGGCGGAATTGTTCACGGTCTTAACCTCAACCCAAGCGGTTTGGAGTTTACCTTGATCGACCCAACCGATGGTATTAAAGTGTTCTCACCAAGTGATGACCTTGGCTACACGCCGGTGGAAGGTGACAGTCTGGTGGTATATGGTCGCGTAGATCAGTTCCAGGGTATGGCCGAGTTCTTCCCGGATTCTCTTTTCGTCATCAACAGCGGAAACACACTAGAAACCCCATTAGCAGTCGGCCAATTAGGGGAAGAAAATGAAAGTCACATGGTGATTCTCGAATGTGTAACATTGGTTGATCCAACACAATGGAATCCGCTTGGCAGCGGCTTCGATGTGGAAGTGACCGATGGAACCAACACGAACACCATGCGCGTTGACTTCAACACGGACGTCTTCAATTCACCTGCTCCCGAGGGGCACTTCACGGTGGTAGGTATTGGCGCGCAGTCGGATGAAACCTCTCCATACAACCTTGGTTACAAGTTCTATCCGCGCTACCTGCAAGATTTCTCCAATAGCGTGGTTTCTTCATTCACCATGCCAAGCACCATCGACTATACAGATGCAGGCGCCACCATATCCTTTGCGAGTACAGGTTCAACGGGTACTTACGAATGGAGTTTCGGTGATGGCACAACAGCAACGGACGCTTCTGCCGATCATGCCTATAGCTATGATTTCCTCGCGGCCAATCCAACGGTAACCGTATCACTCAGCACGACGATCGGAAGCTGCACGGATGTGGCTACAACGACGGTGCCTGCCATCTACCAACTTTCCGTGGAGGAAACTGCCGGGCAGTTCAACCTGTATCCGAATCCTGCAACTGACCGCATCACGCTGAGCACAACCGCAGCAGCCAGCGGCTGGTCGATTGTAGACGTAACCGGACGCACGGTATCGAGTGGTGCAACCGGTTGGTCAGGCGCATTGGATATTGCTATCCATAACCTCTCTCCAGGCCTCTATCACTGCCGTATTTTCATGGGCAATGACTCACACACCATCGCCTTGATTAAAAATTAATTCAATCATAATATCCTCACTAAGCCGCCCTCCGGGGCGGCTTTTTTCATAAAAAACTAGGGCTCATGCAATCTTTTGGCTCGGAACTCAGTCTACACCATGTGGGCCTTAACATGTATTCTGTCGAACGGCGCTTGTGCGCAAGGCAATACTGACTATTTTCACGGCTCATTGAGCAGATTTCATCAACCGAAGTGTTCAATGAAGCGTGTTAATTACTGCCACGATTGATTGTGCCAATGCCACTTAACTAGAGTTATCATTGAAATCCATTGACTGGGAAGAATATCCGATGATGAGTTTAAAACACCACGTAACCCGCTTGCTCATCGCCTTGGCGACGATTGCCGGCTTGCTCCAATCCAATGAATCGCAGGCAACAGTATTGGGAGGGAATATAACGTGGCAATGTTTGGGTGGAGATCAATATGAAATTTCACTGCGCGTTTATCTAGACTGTTACGGATCACTATCGACAGGAACCAATCCGGGACTTCCTTATCCTTCTTCATTAGATCTTATATTCAACACAGGCTGTGTGGGTGTTACTTCCTTTTCTTCTCCTGCGGGCAACCCAGTCGAAGAAGAAATTTCCGAACTCTGTCCGTCAGAACTGTTGAATAGTTCCTGCACCAATACAGACAGCCCTACACCGGGTGTTCGGCAGGTCACCTATACAACCACCGTTACATTGGCCCCGAACTGCATTTGGACGATTATCTGGAACGAGTTCAACTGGAGTTTGCAGTACATGAATATGACACCGGTGTTCAATCAACGCGCCGTCATTCGCAGCACTATCGATACCAATTTCCCATGCGCTGATTCGCCCCAAATCGTTTCTACAGCTGCAAACCCCGCGGTAAATTACTTCTGCTTGGGTCAAAACGACAGCTTCACCATCACGCCGTCTCCGGCCTCAACAAACAATACTTTATCATTAGCCTCATCACCACTCACCTACAATGCCACTGCGGGTGCGGTGAATGCCGTTTCGGGTTATACCGTGCCGTCAGGACTAACTCTAACGAGCAATGGCAATGGCACATACGATGTAGACTGGACTGCACCCGCCACCACTACGGGATACTATATTCTTCCTATCGAAATTGAAGTTGTCTCCGGTGGTAATGTGATTGGAACAATCCTGGAAACAACGACGATCACTGTGCGCAACTGCAATCCCGTTCCCACACTTTTCGAGCCGATACTGCCCGCCGATGTGGGTCCGCAAACCACCTTTACCGATAATGCGGCAGCCAATGATCAGATGAGCGTGTGTGCCGGAGACTCCCTGATTTTCTC
>CANHYZ010000328.1 GCA_947464885.1 Flavobacteriales bacterium | reverse complement strand
CCGCACCCTTCGCCAGCAAACCAAAAAAGCTGCTGATCAACCCAATTATGCGCTCGCCGATTTCATTGCGCCCAAAGAAGCCGGCATTCAGGATTACATCGGATGCTTCGCAGTTTGCGCAGGATTTGGTGTTGACGAATTAGTGAGGAATTTCGAGGCTGCGCACGACGACTACAATGCCATACTCGTGAAAGCGCTGGCCGACCGTTTGGCAGAAGCACTCGCCGAATACATGCATGAACGCGTGCGTAAAGAGATCTGGGGTTACACCAACGACGAAAGACTAACCAACGAACAACTCATCGCTGAAGATTACCGCGGCATTCGCCCGGCACCGGGATATCCCGCTTGCCCCGACCACCTCGAAAAAGAGACAATTTGGGAGCTTCTGCAAGTTGAGCAAACAATTGGTATTACGCTTACCGAATCGATGGCCATGTATCCTACAGCAGCAGTGAGCGGCTATTATTTCGCTCACCCACAAGCTAAATATTTCGGCATCAATAAAATTACTGCGGAACAAGTTGCCGACTATGCCAACAGAAAAGGCATTGCACTGCAGGAAGCAGAAAAATGGCTCAGTCCGATTTTAATTTAAACCACGAACATGAAAGTAATCGATCATATTTCCAAAGCAAAATCAACGCTGTTCTCAATCGAGATTTTGCCACCACTGAAAGGCCAAAACATTAATTCCCTGTTTGAAACCATGGATGAATTGATGGACTTCTCTCCTGCCTTTGTAGATGTCACCTACCACCGTGAAGAATATGTCTTTAAAGACGCCGGTAACGGTCTACTGGAGAAACGCGTCGTAAGGAAACGCCCGGGCACAGTTGGTATTTGCGCCGCCATCAGCAATCGTTACAAAGTGGACACGGTGCCACACATTATTTGCGGAGGCTTCAGCAAGCAAGACACAGAAGATGCACTAATCGATCTGAATTTCGTCGGTCTCGAAAACGTGCTCGTACTTCGAGGTGACCCCATCAAAAGCGAAGGACGTTTCAAGCCCGAGCCCGATGGCCATGCATTTGCTGTTGATCTGGTGAATCAGGTAGTCGATATGAATAGCGGCAAATACATCGACGCCGATTTGAAAGATGTTCAGAAGACGAACTTCTGCATCGGTGTGGCCGGTTATCCGGAAAAACACTTCGAAGCACCCAACATGAATTCAGACTTGCGTTTTCTCAAAGCGAAAGTGGATGCCGGTGCCGAGTATATCGTGACGCAAATGTTCTACGACAATCAAGCCTTCTTCAAGTTTGTCGAAGATTGCAAAGCCGCGGGCATTCATGTTCCGATAATACCGGGCTTAAAGCCACTTGCAAGTCGCTCACAACTCAGCGTCATACCGCATCACTTCCACATCAACATGCCGGATGAATTGGTTCAGATGGTCGAAAAAGCAAAGTCAGAAGAAGAAGTGCGCAACATCGGCGTCGAATGGTGCATTCAACAATCAAAAGAACTCATGCAGGCCGGAGTTCCGGTACTTCATTATTACACTATGGGTAAGGCGAAGAGCACGAAGGCCATTGCGAAGGCGGTGTTTTAATAGTGACGAGTAACAAGTGACAAGTGACGAATGCGCAGCACCAACGGCATTTGTCATTAGTCACTAGTAACTAATCATTCAACTTAATCACCCACAGGGCAGCTCTCAACTCCTTCCACCATTCCGAGCGCACGATTTTCTCAGGTTCGAAACCGGTGAGAGCTTCCAGTTCTTTTAGTAGATTCGATAGCGGCATTCCCTTTCCACCAAGCACCATACCCTGCGCATTCGCTTGAAAAAAACCGTATACCATAGCCGGTAATTTCATTTTCACGTGGCCGCGCTTAAGTACCACCAGGGCTTCTACAGTATCAGAAGTTGATTGGAGGGATTTCAAAGACTCTCCTTGCCAGAACACCGTGTAGCCCGGGGTGTCAATAGGATCGGGCAAATTAGTTTTGATGGCGTTCGCGATTGTTAACGGATGAACTTTTGGTTTTGGAATTGAAAACGAAAAGAATTTTTGCAGCGGTAAGTTCATACCGTTGCCGTGCATGTAATTATAGAGTGCCTTCTTTAATCCGTCACCATATTTCTCGTGATCAGCGCCATCCGGATCTTCATGGTATAGATCGTTATTTGCGAACCCTTTGAACTCAGGACCCACGCGAATGACGCCATACTTCTCAGGATTCAAACCAACAGGACTGTGCGCAGTCATGGCAAACTGATGCCAGTGAGCGCTGTGCAATAATCCGTGCTCGAAAAGCATGCGCACGATCTCGAGCGAATCGATTGTTTCTTGTTCAGTTTGTGTTGGGAATCCATACATCAAATAAGCATGAACCAGAATTCCTGCATCGCGAAATCCTTTGCACACGCGGGCCACCTGATCGATGGTCACACCCTTCTCCATGAGCTCCAGCAATCGAGGGCTCGCCACTTCCAAACCACCGGTAACCGCAATGCATCCCGATGCCGCAAGCAAATTGCACAGGTCGGGCGTAAAGGTTTTCTCAAAACGAATGTTCCCCCACCAGCTTACCTGTAGCTTTCGGCGTAATATCTCCATCGCCATATCCCGCAGTGCCAAAGGCGGAGCTGCCTCATCTACCAAATGAAAGCCCGTCTCGCCGGTCTCGGCAATCAGCTGCTCCATCTTGTCGACAAGAGCCACCGCAGGTGTTTGCTCGTAACGCGATATATAGTCGAGCGAGATATCACAAAAACTGCATTTCTTCCAATAGCAACCATGCGCAACGGTGAGCTTATTCCAGCGACCATCATTCCACAACCGGTGCATCGGGTTAGGCATATCAATGACCGACAGATACTCCTTCAGGCGCAAACCATCGTAAGTAGGCGCAGGTAGTTTTTTATGACTGTAGTCCCCACCGATACGATTATTTTTAAAAACAACCTGACCATTTTCGCGCAGCATCGTGCGGATAAATTGAGGCTTCTCTTCAGGCTTTGCGATATTCTTCAATAAAGACGTGAGCGGCCCTTCGCCGTCATCCAGTGTGATATAGTCAAGATAGTTGAATACTCGTGGATCATAAAGATCGCGCAGTTCCGTATTCGGGTAACCTCCTCCCATTGCAATAGGAATGTCGGGATAATGCTGTTTGACCCATTGGGCGCATTTCAAGGCACCATAAAGATTGCCCCCGAAAGGAACCGTAAATCCGACAATGTCAGGAATAGAATCCTTGAAGTATTTCGACAGCTCATTCAGGAGTAACGCATCGAAATAATTGTTTTCCGATTCCAGTGCCTGTTCAATAGGATCGAAACTAACAGCGGTGCGTGCAATGCGCTCAGCATATTTGGAGAATCCGAAATGCGGACCAACGGTAGCTTGAATAAGATCCGCAACATCCTCCAGATACATGGTGCACTT
>CANHYZ010000327.1 GCA_947464885.1 Flavobacteriales bacterium | reverse complement strand
TTCCAAAGCCTCACAGCATTGCGGTGCAGGAATTGATTGGCGGTGCTGTTCACTTCCGTTATCCGGAAGAGGTAAACGAGAATATCTAAGTGTTATAAAAGCGTATAGGGAAAGATGGGCTTGAGTCCATCTTTCTTATTTTAGACCCACGCCATGTTAGACGGGAAGAAAATCATAGTCGGTGTTACGGGAAGTATTGCGGCTTACAAGGCGGCTTATTTGGTGCGCCTATTGGTGCAATCAGGGGCAGAGGTCAAAGTAGTGCTGACCCGTGGCGCATTGGAATTCGTAACGCCACTGACATTCTCCACCTTAAGCAAGCATCCCGTCCATTCAGATTTCACAGAGAATAAAGACAAGGGAGAATGGGTGAATCACGTGGATCTGGCGCTTTGGGCCGATATGATGATCATTGCGCCGCTCTCGGCCAATACCCTCAGTAAGATGGCCCACGGTCAATGCGACAGCTTCTTCATGGCGGTCTACATGAGCACCCGTTGTCCGATCATGGTTGCCCCGGCCATGGATCATGATATGTTTTTACACGGAGCCACGCAAGCTAACGTGAAGAAGTTGGAGGCGTTTGGTCATACCATCGTTGCTCCTGAGGATGGAGAGTTGGCCAGCGGACTTATTGGCAAGGGACGAATGGCGGAGCCTGAAAAAATTATGAACGCCGTCATTGATCACTTCGGCGGATTGCAACCTCTCCGCGGAAAACGCATCATGGTAACGGCAGGTCCAACCTATGAGCGCATTGATCCCGTGCGTTTTGTCGGCAATTTCTCAACGGGTAAAATGGGCTTTGCGCTGGCCGAGGAATTGGCTCACCAAGGGGCGCAGGTGGTATTGATAACAGGGCCTGTGCATCTCAACTTGACGCATCCTTCCGTTCAACGTATTAACGTGACTTCAGCAGAGGAAATGCTGAATGCATGCGTCAGTGAATATGCCAAGTGTGATGCGGCAGTCCTTTCGGCAGCTGTTGCCGATTATAGGCCTGTTCACGTGGCTGAAGAAAAAGTGAAGAAAAGCGAAGAACAATGGCAATTGATCATGACCAGGACAGTCGATATCGCGGCAACGCTCGGTGGAATGAAACAGCCGCATCAGCGACTGATTGGCTTTGCGCTGGAAACCGAGTCTGAGCTTGAGCATGCTAAGGGCAAGCTTCAGCGAAAGAACCTGGATATGATCGTGCTGAACTCGTTGCGTGATCCGGGCGCCGGATTTGCAACCGACACCAACAAAATCACCTTAATTTGGCCAAACAATAAAACCCGGGAGTTTGGGTTGAAGCCCAAGTCTGCCGTGGCCATGGATATTGTTGCCGGCATTGTGGATTTATTCTCTGTATGAAAAAATTAGTCATTATCCTTTTTCTTGCCTTCGCTTCTTTCCTTGTGAAAGCGCAAGAATTGAATGCGACCGTGAACGTGCTGATTCCGCAGCAGGTGTCGTCGCCACCTGAACTCTTCAATACCATGAAGAGCAACATTACCGAGTTCCTCAACGGACGTAAATGGTCGAAGGACACTTGGCAGAACAGTGAACGCATTCAGTGTACGTTCCAAATTACCATTGAGCAGCAGGTCGACAACCGTTCGTTCAAAGGGAGTCTGCAAGTGACCAGCAGCAGACCGGTTTATAACTCAGAGTACAAGACATCAGTCTTAAATATTAACGACCGTGATTTTGAGTTTCAGTTCCAGGAAAACACCATGATTCAATGGAGTAATGATCAGCATCGTGATAACCTTAGCAGTGTGCTTGCTTTTTATGCGAATCTGATTTTGGCCATGGATTACGACACCTTCGCCATGGAAGGTGGCACCGATTATTACCTGATGTGTCAGACCATCATCAACAATGCTCAGAATGCTCCGGAGTCCGGTTGGAGAAGCAATGAGAAGGGAAGGCAGAACCGTTTTTGGTATATCGAAAACATCCTCTCCCAGACGTTCAAGCCTATTCGCGAAATGTCTTACAACTATCACCGCAAGGGATTAGATAAATTGTCAATCGATCAGCAGGCCGGTGTCGACATGATGACCACTGCGTTGATGGGATTGAAGGATGTGCATCGCATTAAACCTTCGTCCTACAACATGCAGGTACTCTTTTACGCGAAGGCTGATGAAATCGTGAATATTTACACGCCTCGCAGCATGGAGGAGCGCCAAGCCATTTCGGAGCTCTGCAAGCTTATCGATCCCGGTAACATTTCGAAATACGAAAAGATCGTTCAGTAATTGAATGTCTCGTTTTTATGTTGAAATCATTAAGCATAAGCAACTACGCGCTCATTGATAGCCTGGTTTTACATCCTGAGACAGGCTTTACGGCCATCACGGGAGAAACAGGAAGTGGTAAGTCAATTTTGTTGGGTGCGTTCGGTTTGTTGCTTGGCGAACGTGCCGATCAAAAGGCTATTCGCGATGAATCGAAAAAGTGCATTGTCGAGGCGGTGTTCGATTTACAAGGCATGGTGACGGAAACGTTCTTTGCCGATCACGATTTGGATTTCGAATCGCGGACGACGGTGCGCAGAGAGATTGCTCCGGGAGGAAAGAGCCGCGCATTTATCAACGATACGCCGGTGCCGTTAAACGTGCTGAAGGCATTGGGTGCTCAGCTCGTTGATATTCACAGCCAGCATGAGAATTCACTTTTGAGTGAGCGAGCTTTTCGTTTTGCTGTGCTCGATGCATTTGCAGCCAACAATCAATTACTTGCCAACTACAGAGAGGTCTATGATGCCTGGAAAGAGGCTACTGCGGCGCTTGATCAATTGGTGCGCAGTCAGGGACAATGGCAGCAGGAAATGGATTACATACAGTTTCAATTGCAGGAGTTGCGCAAAGCGGATCTGCATGATCTGCGGCAAGAGGCCCTTGAGCAGGAATTACATATGCTCAACAACGCCGAGCAAATCAAAAGTGCACTTGAAGCCGCTCATGGTTTTATAGAAGGCGGCGAGGAGAGTGCATTTCAACTGATCAGCAGAGCCAAGGCGCAATTGAACAAATTGGGTGGAGAGCACGCCGGATTGAAGGATTACATCACCCGATTAGAAAGTTCGTTGGTTGAATTGCGCGAGTTATCGCGCGACATGGAAAGTTTCTCCGGCCGTGTTGAAGTCGATGACCGTAAAGCGCAAATGCTTGGTGATCGCCTGTCGGCCCTGTATTCATTGCAGAAGAAACATCGGATGAATTCGGTTGAAGAATTGATTCAGTTGGAGATTGAATTGGCAAACAAGGTGGAGCTATCCAACACGAGTGACGAAAAGATAGAGCAACTGCAAAAGCAATGTGCCGGTTATGAAAGGAAGCTTGCTGAGCTTTCAGACGAGCTTCACGAAACCAGAATTTCCGGCGCTTTGCGGGCTGAAAAGGAGATGTCAGGTTAC
>CANHYZ010000326.1 GCA_947464885.1 Flavobacteriales bacterium | reverse complement strand
TCCGGTGTTTCAAAGCAGCACACAGCATCTAGCTCAGCCATCTCGCTGTGCTGCGGTTGATTGCTCTGCACACCATGCTGCAAGTGTAAATAGGCCGCAATTTGTTTCTCCTCGAAATAGGGCGTCGGCACGATGGCATATACCAGCGTGTCAAAACTTACTGTGCACTTTCGAAACAACTGATCGTGCCAGTTGCGCTGATAGATGAACTCAACCGGGTCGCCAATGAATTCCTCGGAAATCACATGCCAGCGGCATGTGGAGGATGCGGCATCATAAAGAGCGGCTTCGACATAGCGGTCGCCAATGTGCAGCGCAAAGTGCAGGCTCGACGCTTCATCGAGCAGCTCCTTGGGCATTTTCATTTTTGCCGCCAATTCCGGGTTAAAAACCGCCATAGTGAGGAATATTCCGGTGCTAAACTAAGCACAGTTTCGTGGATGTCTTTTCTTTGTCGCATGCAGACGACGTATTGCTTTGGATAATCAGCCCACCATATCGCAACTTACCTTGGAAAAGGCCTTGCACGGCCACTTTGGCCATGAAGCCACTGATGGCCAGCAGAAGCTATTCTATGCTTTTACGCGATTTATACTTTCGGAGAAGCCTCGTTGCGCGCTGCTGGTGCGTGGTTATGCCGGAACAGGGAAGACGACTTCCGTCGGTGCGATGGTTAATACTTTATCGGAATTCGGAATAAATTATGTGCTGCTCGCTCCAACGGGAAGAGCAGCCCGGGTGTTGACCAATTATTCGGGGAGACAGGCCAAGACCATCCACAAACATATCTATTACTCCAAGCGTTCGCGCACCGGTGAAGGGCTTTATGAACTCAAGGAAAATCGTTTGACGGGTACAATCTTTTTTGTGGATGAAGCCTCGATGATTGGGCATCATGGTGCAGAGAATTATCATGACTTGCTGGATGATCTCATTGCTCACGTCTATAGCGGCGAAGATTGCAAGCTCGTTTTTATCGGCGACAATGCTCAGTTGCCTCCTGTGGGCGCGGCACAGAGTCCGGCACTTCAAATCGACCATTTGCGCAGCAGCTATTATTTGCACATCGCAGAAATTGAGTTGAGCGAGGTAATTCGTCAAGCGGAAGGTTCGGGGATTTTGGACAACGCGACCAATCTGCGCAAACAAATCAGTGCGGAGGAGAAGACACTTCCACGACTTGATGTTGGCGGATACCGCGACATTGTAAGGATTGAAAGTGACCTTCAGGATTACCTGGAAAATGCCTTTTCACGCTATGGAAAAGACGATATGATTGTGATTACGCGCAGCAACAAGCGCGCGAATCTTTTTAACCAACAGATACGTCAGCGCATACTTTGGAATGAGGAAGAAATCAATGCCGGCGATCGCATGATGGTCTTGAAGAACAATTATTATTGGTTGAAAGAAGGAGAAGACCGCGCAGGATTCATCGCCAATGGGGATACCCTGTTGATCAAACGAGTGCTGCGGTTTGAAGATCGTGAGCCCTTTCGGTTTTGCAAGGCGATTGTCAGTATGCCGGATTACCCGGATATGCCGGAGTTCGAAACAATTCTGTTATGCGATGCCATTTGGGTAGAGCAATCTTCGCTCAGCATGGAAAAACTGCAGGCTCTCGGCAATATGATTGCATTGGATTATCCGGAGATCAGTGAGCGGCGCTCGCTTCGAAAAAAGGTTATGGAAGATCCCTACTACAATGCTCTTCAGGTGAAATTCGCGTATGCTGTAACGTGCCATAAAGCTCAAGGTGGACAGTGGCCTTGTGTTTTTGTGGATCAGGGTTATATCACTGATGAGATGGCGGGTCTTGAGCTCAATCGTTGGTTTTATACGGCCTTCACGCGGGCACAGGAGCAGTTGTATTTGGTCGGCTTCGAAGATCAATTGTTTGAACATGCCTAACTTCGCGCGCGATGGAAGAACCCGAGAATACAAGCGAACAACCTGTGATGTGGAAGCGATATTTCCTACACATTTCGTACGATGGAACTAACTACCATGGGTGGCAGCGGCAGTTAAACAGTCATTCCGTGCAAGAGGAAATCGAATCAGCTCTTCGCAAGTTGCTGCGTCAGGAAAAAGTCATTACCGTAGGCTGCGGAAGAACAGACACCGGCGTTCACGCCCGTGATTTCTACCTTCATTTCAATGCTGAAAAACCGATTACCGACAAAGCAGAGATTCTCTTCAAGCTGAACCTCATGTTGCCCAAGGACATTGGGTTATTCGGTTTATGGCAGGTTGCGGATTTAACACATGCACGATTCAATGCCAATGAGCGTAGTTATGAGTACCACATTCATCAGCGGCGTGATCCATTCATTGAACGATTCTCCACCTTTTATCCATGGCCACTCGATATAGAGCGTATGAATGAAGCAGCGGCAATGTTGCTACCCTACAAGGATTTCGCGGCTTTTTGTAAATCAGGCGGAGGACAGAAGACTACATTGTGCGATTTGCACGAAGCCCGCTGGGAGCGGCACGACTACAAACTGGTTTTCCACATCAGAGCTAATCGGTTTTTAAGGAATATGGTGCGCGCTGTCGTGGGTACATTGTTGGAAGTGGGTCGCGGAAAAATGGACTTGGCCGAATTCAAAGCCATTATTGAAGGTGGCAAGCGCACGCAAGCCGGACAGACTGCACCTGCTCAGGGGCTGCATTTAACGCGCATTGTATACCCGGCCGACAAAATCCAGCCAATCGACTAAACGGCGTATTCATAACAAAGTTTTTCAATTTTATTGGGCAAAAAAGCCAATATTTGCAGCAAATCCCTAAACATCGTTCATCATGTTAACCAGTTTCTTATTACTCATTAGCACCTTCTTGATGCCGTCTGTGCCTGCTGACACGACCAAAAATGACGGATGGAAAAAACTCGAGGTTAAGGAATACATTGTCGAATATCCCGCAGCATGGGCTGTCGATACCAGCGGCAGTTCGGGAATGGATTTCATCATCTCCTCCCCTTTTACGGATGAGGAAGACATCTACAATGACTTTGTCAACATCGCAGTGATGCCTATGTATGGTCTGGGCAAGACGCTTGACACTTATGTCGATGAAGTAGTTCGTGACATACCGTTTTTTTACAGCAAAGCCATCATTACCAAGAACAAGAAGGAAACAAAAGCAGGCAAGCCTTGTTATGTGCTCACCTACGCAGGTATTCTGAATACGTTTCCCATTGCCATGCACCAGTACATTTGGTTTGAACACGAAAAAACCTACACGCTAACCTTTACGGCTGAGCAAGGTTCTTTCGAAAAATGGTTTACCGATGCAGAGCGTATCATGAATAGTCTACAATTCAAAAAGTAAGCATTGAGTAAAAGCGGAAAGGCATTTGATTTTGCCATATTTCTTAGGTTATACCGAAAAGGCAAGCCCTATAGGCTGCCTTTTTTTGTGACCTTGTTTTTGGTTATTCTTCTAGC
>CANHYZ010000325.1 GCA_947464885.1 Flavobacteriales bacterium | reverse complement strand
CTGTGCCCCAATAGATACCATCGATGATTTGACCTGCCGGGTTGACCAGCGCTAACTGTTCGTTGCCATTGGTGAAGATGCCGATTTCGCCATCGGCGCCGCTTGTGCAGTTACAGAAGGCGAGATTGATGTCTACATCGGCATTCGAATTGACCGAGCCAATCACCAAAAAGCCATTGCCGGGAATCGTGGTATTCGAGGGAAGGGTGACCGAAAAATCACCATCGGTAATGATGTAACACCCAACGTTGACGGGATCAGCGCATGTGTTGTGTAATTCCAGCCATTCCGCCGTGCTCGGCACACAGCTGCCATCACAATCACCGGCAGCATTCACCAGCACTTCATTGATGACAACGCACTGCCCGCGCAGCAGTCCACCAAACGCAGCTAACAGCACAATCATCATCAACCTCACACATTCAAACATATCTTCACTTTAAAGATTTATAAAAGAACTGCCACACTCCTTCACTAGTCACTAGTCACCAGTCACCAACACATAATATCCCGCCGTAACAAAGAAATTCCTCACAAACGGCACAGCAGTGACTACGCGCGACTGCACACGCGGCTTCAAGCCAAACTTCGTTTCGTAATTAGGATTGATGAAATACAACGTCTTGCGAGCGATGCTGTAGCCTTCGCGACGCGCGATACGTTCGAAGCGTTCCAGGCTGATGCCGGTTTCTTTGATTTCCAGCAAGTCCTCAATAGCCTTGTCGCTTTCGCCAAAGGCCTTGAGAATACCCTTGTACAGGAAAGCTGGCAGAATATGGAAGTAGGGGAGTTTCGACAGCACCTTACTCTTGCAGATTTGCTGATGGCCACCAAAGGGATTGTACCAGGGCGGGAAGGCCAGGAAGAAAGCAGCGCCGGGCGCCATAAAGCGCTTGACGAAGCCCATAAACTTTTCCTGATCGTGGATGTGTTCGATCACATCGCGCATGATGATGATATCGAATGTGCCGTCGGCTGCCGAGCGGTTGTAGATATCGTCAAGAATGAGGGTAAGATTCGAGCGTTTAGGATGGTCGGCGAAGTATTCCTCGGCCAGCTGGAGCGTGTAGGGATTGATTTCCACACCCGTGACCTTGCATCCGAGGTCCAGAAAAGGCTTCATGTTGCCGCCCATGCTGCATCCGATTTCCAGCACGCGGGTAGCGGGGGTGATTTCAACAACTTGACCGATATATGGAATCACGAATTTCTCAGTCGTGATGGCCTGTTCGTTGAAGTAACGTCGGTTATCGGAGTGCCTTTCCTGCATGGGGCAAATGTAGGGAAATCAACCCGTGAACGGCGAACCCGAACCTCAGTGCAAGGTTGGCAGTTCGGAGAGCTTTGATTTTCTCACATTTTTTGTGGCAATTGTGAATAAAAACAAGGTGTTTTTTTTGATGATTCACCCCCTGCTTGTGACTAAATTCGCGAGCCGCTTCAGAACCGTCTCTTAACCGTTCCAAAGCGTGCGTATTACCTAATCAGAAACCAGAAAAAACAGACCATGGCAGAAGGCGAAAAGATTATTCCCATCAACATTGAGGATGAAATGAAAACGGCCTACATCGATTATTCGATGTCGGTAATTGTGAGTAGAGCACTTCCCGATGTGCGCGACGGTATGAAGCCCGTGCACAGACGTGTACTCTATGGAATGTTAGAATTGGGAGTATTGTCAAACCGTCCCTACAAGAAATCAGCACGTATCGTGGGTGAGGTACTTGGTAAGTATCACCCGCACGGCGACAGCGCTGTGTATGACACCATGGTGCGTATGGCGCAGGATTGGACCTTGCGTTATCCGTTGGTTGACGGTCAGGGTAACTACGGTAGTATGGATGGTGACCCACCGGCGGCTATGCGTTATACGGAAGCACGTTTGCGCAAAATCGCGGAAGAGTTGCTCGAAGACCTCGACAAGGAAACCGTTGATTTCCAACCCAACTTCGACGACTCGTTGCAGGAGCCAAAGGTGATGCCCGCCAAGGCGCCAAACCTGTTGCTCAACGGTGTAAGCGGTATCGCTGTGGGTATGGCGACCAACATGCCGCCTCACAACCTCACCGAAGTCTGTGGGGGAATCATTGCCTATATCGAAAACCGCGATATCACGATTGAAGAACTGATGCAGTTCATCAAGGCCCCCGACTTTCCAACGGGCGGTACCATCTTCGGTGTAGAAGGGGTAAAGAGCGCTTACGAAACCGGTCGCGGACGTGTCGTTATTCGCGCCAAGCACCAAATTGAGGAAATCGACGGACGCGAATGCATCGTTGTCACTGAGATTCCTTACCAAGTCAACAAAGCAGAAATGCAATCCCGTCAGGATGCCCTCATCAAAGAAGGCAAACTGGAGGGTATTTCCGATATCCAGGACCAGTCGTCACGCGAAGGCGTTCGTATCATCTACGAAATCAAGCGTGATGCGATTTCCAACGTGGTCCTCAACAACCTGTTCAAGCACTCTTCGTTGCAGACATCGTTCTCGATCAACAACGTGGCGTTGGTGAACGGTCGTCCCGAGATTCTGAACCTGAAGCAAATGATTGTGCATTTTGTGGATCACCGTCACGAGGTGGTGGTGCGCAGAACGCAGTACGATCTGCGCAAGGCTCAAGAGCGCGCGCACATCTTGAAAGGTTTGCTCATTGCTCTGGATCATTTGGATCAGGTGATTGCCATCATTCGCGGCAGTCAAACGCCGGAAATTGCCCGTGAAGGCCTCATGACCAACTTCCAGTTGGATGAAATTCAATCACGCGCCATTCTCGATATGCGTCTGCAGCGCCTGACCGGCCTGGAGCGCGATAAGATCCGCGAGGAATATGATGAATTGATGAAGATGATCGCTCGCTACAACGAGATTTTGGGCAGCGAAGAGATTCGTATGGGTATTATCAAAGATGAATTACGCGAGTTGATTGCCAAATTTGGCGATGAGCGTCGTTCGAATATCGAGTTTAGCAGTGCTGAGCTCAATATTGAAGACATGATTCCGGATGAGATGATGGCAATCACCATCACTCACGCCGGCTACATCAAGCGTACTAACCTCGCGGAATACCGCGCGCAAAGTCGGGGAGGAGTCGGTGCAAAAGGCACTTCGGCCCGTCAGGAAGACTTCGTGGAGCACATCTTCACGGCTTCCAACCACGACTGGTTATTGATTTTCACGCAAAAAGGACGTTGTTTCTGGATGCGCGTATTCGAATTGCCGGAAGGAGCGAAGACCACAAAGGGTCGTGCCATTCAGAACCTAATCCAGATTGAGCAAGACGATAAGTTACTGGCGTATATCCCTGTGAAGGACTTGATGAACGAGGAGTATGTCAACAACAACTATGTAATCCTCTGCACCAAGCAGGGCCTGATTAAGAAGACCTCACTTGAGGCGTATTCACGTCCACGTTCGAATGGTATCAATGCCATCACGATTGTTGAAGGTGATGAACTCCT
>CANHYZ010000324.1 GCA_947464885.1 Flavobacteriales bacterium | reverse complement strand
TTGATGTTCTGCGCCACAAGATTAGCCTGCGTGGCAACATGCAAATCATCCAACCCATCGTGATTAAAATCCATGAACATGCAGCCCCACGAAAGCGCATTGACCAACACACCTGCTTCGGCAGCTACATCAACGAACATTCCCTCATCATTGCGCATCAATTTGTTGCCGGTAGCAATGTTGGTCAGGTAAAGATCCAAATCACCGTCAGCGTCGTAATCGCTCCAGGTAATCCCCATCCCATCCATATTGATGGCCAACCCAATCGAATCACCCACGGGCTCAAAGCCTTCGGGGGTATTTTCAAACATCTCCGTTGGCATCCCCGCATCGTTGACGATGAACAAATCAAGCAAACAATCATTATTGTAATCGATCCATGTGCTCATGTAGGTGGGGCGATTCAAATTACCGACATTCATTTCAAGGGCCACGTTGGAAAAAGTTCCGTCGCCATTGTTGTGCAGCAGCCAATTCACCGCGTAGTAATTGCACACATAGACATCCAAAAGGCCGTCGTTGTCATAATCACCCCACGAACTCCCCATGGAATCTGTATCCGAATTGGGTAAATTGAGATTGGCCGTTATCTCCGTAAAGTTCCATAGCACGCCCGTTGCCGGCCCATCATTACGCCACAGCTTGCAACTCATGTTCGTGCCACAAGCAAAAAAATCGGAGTCGCCATCGTTGTCAAAATCCACCCATTGAATGGCTTTGATTTGGGATGAATTCTCGAACGCCTGCACCAACTGAAGCGTTCCTTCTACATTGCGGTAAATCAAAATAGAGAAACCGCCCTGACCCAAGGTTAAATCATCCCAACCATCGTGGTCGTAGTCAAACCAACTCACACCGGGTGAATGACCGGCGGGATTACCCTCAAGGGTAAAACCGTGTTCAATTTTAGTAAACTGACCAACGGCCAGCGATGAAATAGATGCGAACAGAAAAACGAAGAGCGAGCGCATAGTGGAAAATTTTCGTGCTTAAGATATACACGCGAAAATTAGCTCACCCTAAAAGTAAACAACAGTCCTAACTAATATTATTTAGGCAATCGGCGGTTCATAACTCGAAACCATGCAGGCGGCAACAGAGAAAGCACCATCATGGCCGGATACCCTGCCGGTAATTGCGAGGCCCCCTTCATACTGTCCAGCAACTGATAGTGCTTCGACGGCTCCCAGTGGTGATCACTGTGGCGAGTGAGTTCAAAGAGCACCAAACGCCCCCAAACGTAATCCGCATTCCAGGAATGCTCCGGTTCAACATCTTCATAACGATGCTCATTTACGCGCGTGCGATAGAGTCCATAGTGCTCGATGTAATTGACCGTTTCCAACAACAAAATGCCCATGAGCGCTGACCCTAAAAAACACCACAATGCGTGCTGGCCGAAAATGACGAGAACAGATCCAACCACAACTGCCTGAATCACCGTCATGCGCAACATCTCGTTGCGATACGAAAAAAACGAACGCTTTCCTCGACTCAACTCCTTGAGCTGAATGCGCCAAGCCGAACGGTACGAATTGATTATCGTACGCATCCAATATACATAGAGCCACTCATTCCTTCGGGCAGTTGCAGGATCTTCTGACGTCCCGACATTGCGATGATGCCCTTTGTTATGTTCAATGAAAAAATGCATATAGAGCGAACCAGCCAATAAGAGCTTAGCCATAAAACGCTCGTAGGATTTGGTGCGATGGCCCAACTCATGGGCCACATTAATTCCCAAAACACCACAGAGCAGACCCATCGCCGTGATACGTCCAATCATATCAGACGTTGAAAGCGTTTCTGTCTTCATAATCCATAAAAACCACAACAGCATCCCCCATTGGACCGGCACTGCCAGATAAATAATCAGATCATAGAGCGACCCGGAATTAACGCTCTGTTGCTGCGCCGGGGTGAGATTGTGATGACGCACTCCCGACAGTTGGTCGATCAGTGGAATTATCCCGAACGCATAAATCAGGGGCAAATACGTCAGCCATCCCGTTTGTGTGAAACTTACAACAGCTGTCGCCGGCAATGAATACGCCAACATGTAACGAATTGCCCTCATAGTAATTTGTTTTTTAAGACGGATTCTTCTCCTTCAAAAAACGCAGCAACTCCTCGTCCGACTTTCCCACTAAATGTAACGCTTGTTTGGCTTGAACAGCCCATGGTGAATTCGGATAAAGTTCTATCACCTTGTTGTACTGCTTGGTTGCATCCTTGGCGCGCTGCATATGCGCATCGTAGATGAAGGCTACAAGATAGGCCGCCTCTGCTTTGCGAGCGATATCCATCGAAGCATCATGGTAGTTGGCAAACAGCTCGATGGCCTTATCGTATTTCCCCAATGCATCGGCTACTTTGCCCGCCTCAAATAAGAAACTTAGCGCAAGTGAATCCTGTGGATTGCGGTTGTAATAATCCTGATATGCGCGGAGCAAGCGCAATCCCGTGGTTCGATCCAAGACGGTATCCTTGCGCGCACGTTGTTCCATGCTGCGGATTTCAACCAGCGCCGGATCTAACACAGGTTTTGGGTTATCCACCGTTTCAAGCACCTGCTTCTCTTGTGCAGATCGATCTTCACCCTGTCCGCACGCAAACAAGGATACACTCACCACGAGTGCCGCTATACATCGCATTAATTTCATTGCCTTCATTTTGGAAACTTCATGCGGTAACTGACATCCACATGACCTCTGGAAATATCATTCAATTTCCCCCTCAACAACGTCCGTTTTAACGGACTGATTTTATCGATGAACAAGACGCCTTCAATATGATCGTATTCGTGCTGCACAACGCGTGCTGCAAAACCGTCAAGTTCCTCCTCGTATAAATCCCAATGCTCATCATAATACTCGATCTTCAGGCGCGGCTTACGCTTGACCTCCTCCCGCAAATTGGGTATTGATAAACACCCTTCTTCGCAACTCCATTCTTCCCCTGATTCCTCCAGTATAATCGGATTGATAAACACCCGCTTGAAATCCTCGCACGTCGGATCTCCGTCTTCGCCTTCTGCAACAGGCGTGGCATCAACTACAAAGAGCCGAATTCCTTTTCCGATTTGCGGCGCGGCCAACCCAATGCCATTCGCATGATACATGGTCTCAAACATGTTGTCGATCAACTGCTTCAACTGTGGGTAGTCTTCGTCAATATCTACGGCGCGCTTTTTTAATACCGGTTCGCCATAGGCTACAATGGGGAGAATCATGGGGCGAAGATAGTGACTAGTGACCAGTGACTAGTGACAAGTGACTAGTGACTAGTTCATGAAAGCCGACCCTTTGACACATTCGTCACTTGTCACTTGTCATTTGTCACTAAAAAAAAGGGCCCCGCTTGCGTGGAGCCCTTTTTCATTTTATCTCGACGAGAAGTGATTATTGCTTGGCAACAATCATGCGTTCTGTCATGATTTGACCGTCTACAGAGAATTCAA
>CANHYZ010000323.1 GCA_947464885.1 Flavobacteriales bacterium | reverse complement strand
TTGAAGTACTCGTATTGACCCCACGTAATGCTGAGTCCGTAATCGAGCAACAAATCTTCGTTGATGGTCGAGAAAGCATTGAATGAAGAGTCGATGTCACCGGTGGTGAGGTTTTCGAGTTTCCAATACATCGAATCGGTATCAAACTCACCGAGTGTATCAGCAAGGCTGAGTTCGAACTCACCCGCCGGTACGCGAAGAGGGTCGATGACTTTCACCTGAACAGGACCACCACCGGGGAGGTATTCTGCTTCTTCTGCGTAGTAAGGTGCAGACAGGATTTCATTCTCCGTCGCTGAGGACAGGTTCAATAGGTTCTTACCGTTACCGCTTCCTTCCAAACGAACCAGTGGCACACCGTCGCCATAACCGGCATTGATGATGGTACCGCCGTTTTCGGGAGCCGTGCGATGTGGAATGGCGCGAATCAGCGGAATTTCAAGCAGTGCAGCTTTTCGTGAAGGCAGAAACGCTTCATCTTGACCGCCCAAGGTCACAAAGGAGAAATCCGAATAATTGTTGTAACCATAGGCCAGGATCATGAAATAATAAGTCTTGTGATTGATGAGCTGCGGAGCGCCCAGTGCGAAGGCATCTTGTGTCACGCGCAACGAGTGAAACACACCTTGATTGGCTCCTTGCACTTTTAGCGACGCTACAATTTGACCTGTTGTTGCATCGCGCTCATAATTGATGATGTTACTGACGTCATCCTGCACATCGCATTGAGCAATGAGTCGCGCTTGATTGATGTCCTCGAGGTCTGAAGCAGCAATGCCTTCATTGGCTAATTGATAAATCAGATAGCCTTGAAAAGAATAGCTACGTTCTTGTTCGGTATAAGGAGTTCCATCCGGTGCAACTTCCGGGATAGTCGGATCGATTAGCGAATAGGTCTCGTTGTAGTTATTGCTCAACGGATTTTCGTTGGTCCACTGCAGGATGATTTCATTTTCCAATTCGCGCACGACGACATCGGGAGCATCCGGTCCTGAAACGAGTTCGAAGCAATTGTCGAACAGTGCTTGTGCTTTATCATCAGCTACACGCACAGCATCGACACTGGCTACAGGATCGCCCGTTGTTGCGCGTGCATACACGACACCTACGGTGATGTTGTTATAATCTCCGGGCTCGAGGGTGAACGGTCCGGCGCTTTGCATGAATCGTCGGTCGGCCGGTGGATTACCGCTGCTCACTTCGGTCCATGGTTCTGTGATGACACCGCTTGTTCCGAAATGATTCGGATCGGTATCGCCCGGAAACATATAGTCAGCAGGAATCGATAAATCGGCGCCGCTGCTCGGTGTGAGCGCATTCCCGCCATAAGCCATACGCTGACCGTTTTTCCAAAATCCACGCAGGTAGTTGTAGTAGTGAACGGCTTGTTCCGGCGGTCCGTTGATGGATTGACCGGAATTGTGATACAGAAACTTGCGCATACCGAAACGCTCATTGTCGACCACACCATCGCCGTAGCCAATTCCGATGCCCTTGTAAGGAATTCCTTTCTGCTCAATTGCAGTCGCGATATCGGAAGTGAGCGGGTTGTCAATATTGTCTTCATCCTGATAGGGACCTTCGAAAAAATCCACGCCAACAGCAGGCGGATTCTCGCCGTAGCCCAGAGAGAGTCCTGTTGGACCATCAAACGCATCGCCGTTGTAGCCGTAACCTAAACCGCGTTGCACATCGCAGCCGACATAGTCGTCGACGTGACCGCCGATATCCAAATCGATCCATGTACCGAAGTATGTTTCCTGCAAAGTCTGTGATCCTTGATTGATGAGCACATAGTTGTAGAAGGTCATGTTGTTCACTTCATCATTGGTGCTGAAGGCGAAGGCCTGACCGCGTATTTCCATACCGATGGGTTGACCGCCGGTTTCGGAGTGAATGTTCCCCTTATCGTTGAAGACCCAGTAGAACGTCTGGTCGCCGTAGAGTGGAACGATGTCTTCGCGGCGGCGAGTTTTGCAATTGATTTCCCGACTCAAATCATACCAGGGATAATCGCCATTCTCCGGCTCATAAACGCCATTGCCATCGTAATCATAAAACGGCGCGATGTAAAAGTCTTGTCCAAGCCCAACGTTACCATGCGCCGGATAATCCTGAAAGTATGAAGGCATGGAATAGCCATTGGGGAACAGGCGATCCATGTCGCAATTAGGGTCTTGCATGCAGTCGTGATATTGACGGTGCAGGGCAGCGTCGGTGCGCAAACTCACAGCAAATTTGTCCCAGGCCTGGCAGGTTGTAGCGGTTACTTCGGCAGCACCGTCGTTGGTGAGCGGGCCGGGCCAGTAGTCGTTACCGCTGTAGCGATAGAGCAGGGCTGCCAACTTGAGCTGCTGGTCGGGAGATACACCGCCAAGCCAAAGTGAACCTGCGAACATGACACCGACGTCACCATTCTTTGGAGCGAAATAATGGGAGCGACCATTGGCGCGATCTTGCCACAGAGAGCCACCGGTTTCAATCAGCGCATTGATGTTGTTCCATTCCAAATCACGCAGCGACGTTGCCGGAGCACAAGCTGCAGCGCGACTTTGATCGGATACTGTATGACTAAGATGATCAAGTTTTCCTGAGCTAATCAGCGGATGAGCGCTCTGAGAGAATAATTGCAGCTCACTGCCAAACAACAGTGCAAGCGCAACAATGACGGATTTCATGGGTGGCATTTGTTGCGCTAGAATACAAATAAATTGCTATCACACTTCGATAATTTCGAGGGGTCGCGTATACACGATATACCCTTTCGCAGGTTTATTGTAGAGTGTTTTAAGTTGATGTTTGTATGCGTCTACTTGCTGAATATGGCGGTCCGATTTTACTCCTGTTTTGTAATCAATGACCACGATGTGTTCAGGCAGTTCAACTACGCGGTCGGGTCGCACAATGTCGCCTTCCGTGGAGCACAATTCGCGCTCGTTGATGACGGATCCTTTGCCGTTATACCAGTCAACGAGTTGCGGATGTTGTCGAATGGCTTCGATATCCGCACATAATTGTTGCACGGTTTCTTCGTCATACGCCGGCTTACCCTTGATGGCGCGTTTCACTGCGTCCTGAAGTGTTTCGGTACTGTCGAGATAGGCAAGAGCTTCGTGCAACAGTTTCCCATAAGCCATGAAGGGCGTATCGCGTTGCTTTGCAGGTATGACCCTTAGACGAGGCAAGAGCGAAGAATCACCACGCAGGCCTGCCGGAATGGAAATCTTCTTGTCCTTCTCTTTGTCGTGGTCAATAAAGGGTTGTCGTTCACCAAGTGCGTATTCATAGGTCAGACCAAACTCAGGATACAACTCACACAGTTTTTCCTGGACGTTGTTGTTGAAGTAGGAACCGCCGCCTCCATAGATAAAGTACAAGCGCTGTGCTGCGCGAGTTGTTGCTACATAGAGTGTATTGGTGTCATCCAACAACATGCTGGATGCTTCAGGTTCTATTTTCGGATGTTTGATGCGC
>CANHYZ010000322.1 GCA_947464885.1 Flavobacteriales bacterium | reverse complement strand
TTAGAAGTTTGAGGCATATCTGTCTAAATAGTCGAGGGCGAATATACTACCATACACCAAACTGCGATAATCCCTAACGACCATATATCGAGTCCAGGACCATAGCCGCCACAAACGGCCGATAGTGAGACCGCTCATAGTAATGGGAATAATCCGCGGTAAAACGATTAACACCCGAAAAATCATAGACGCGCTGTTCGCCAAAAATCTGTTTGAGCTTGACCACATCCGAAGCGTTCATTTTGATCTGATTATAAAGGGGACTAATCACAATGAAATATTTCGTCTGCATGGATGAAAACTGCCGCGCAATTGAAGAAAGTAGGACTTCACTCATGGCTGTAATGACCGGCGCAGCAAATCGCAATTTAGCGTCCCTTGTATAGAAAGGCTTCATACGATCTTCTGTATAATAATCCCCTGAGGCAATCAACGATTCGTAATAATCATAACGCAATTCATTCGAAATCGAGTCATAGACAAAAGGACGATGATCCAATACGCCCTGTGCCGACATGTAAGGCTTTGGCTGACCCGTTAAACGATAATCAGCATAAGCCTTCAAAAACCCGCGATCCAAAAAGGCCATCCAATGCGCGCTCTGAAACGCAACAAGGTTTCGATACCCCACCAAACGCGGATCCTCCATGAACAAGTGCTCATTGAACAGTTGACCTGACTCAAAGGTATTGGCATCGATAATGACCAGCGCGTTGCGCACTTCGCAGCCACTCTTCGCTACATAATCAAGCTTGTGTAGAATTCCCTCAATGGTCTCTGATGAAGCATCGAAGTGAAAAATACGCGCATCCGACGGCAGGTGCTTTTTCCAATCAACTTCTTGGTAGAACATCGAACGCGAGCTTCCGAAAATGAAGGCGTTGTAATCCGCGGAGCCTTGATTCTGCTCAAAAACAGACGTGCTGACCATCCCTTGATTCAGAGGGACCATTAGCGCTTGACCTGATGGCCGATAGTTACTGTAATCATGTATAACCTTAAAAGGATCCTCCGCTAAGTAGAGCATTCCCAACGCAACAATCGGAAGAGCAAAAACAAGTATGCGCAGAAGGAACGATTTCATACTCAGAATTGAAAATAAATAAATTGCTGCTGTAAACCGTCAAACCAAACCAAAGCCAATAGCAAGAGGTAATAAACCGTCCAGCGAATTGGCGCGTAATGCACACGATCGAGCAATTGAAGTGCATGATTGCCACGACGACCATACCACTCAAAAGCAGTCATCAAGCCAATCATCAAAAGGGTTTTGGGCACCCCCAAGAGCAGCGCGTAATCGCCCTTCATCCAATCAGACGGATTGAACATTCCGGCATACACCGCAAGGGCCTGAGATAAACTTTCGCTGCGAAACAAAACCCAAGCAAGCATCACCTGAACGAAGGTTAGCGCAATGCGCAAGGCGTCGGTAACACCCGGAATCCACCTTCCGGGAACATCATCGAGAAATAAGCGGTTTTTACCGGCCAATAGAATCGGCATGAAATAGAGCGCATTCAAGGCCCCCCAGCACACAAAAGTCCAATTGGCTCCATGCCATAGGCCGCTCAACAGGAAAATAATCCACGTGTTACGCAGCTGCGCGGCGATTCCAACCTTATTTCCTCCCAGTGGGATATAGACATAATCACGAAACCACGACGAAAGGGAAATGTGCCAGCGACGCCAGAATTCAGCGATGCTGCGGGAAAAGTAGGGGAAACGAAAGTTGCGGATGAGGTCAATGCCCAGCAGCCGCGCCAGACCGATGGCCATATCCGAATAGCCGGAAAAATCGCCGTAGATCTGTATCGTAAAGCAGAAAACGCCTAACCACAAACCTGCTCCACCCCACCCTTCCGGCGAATCAAATACGGCATTAGCAATCATGGCACAGTTATCGGCTACAACTACTTTCTTGAATAATCCCCAAAGCAATTGTCTCATGCCATCCGTTGCCGCAACGCGATTGAATGTCCGAGGTACCTTCAATTGTGGTAACAAATGCGTCGCGCGTTCAATCGGACCCGCCACCAACAAGGGGAAGAAACTCACAAACAACCCATAATCTATCAGGTTACGATCTGCCTGAATCCGACGGTAATAAACATCCACCACATACGACAGACCATGAAAGGTGTAAAATGAGATTCCGATAGGCAGTATCCAGTGTAGCAAAAAAGGATGGCTCTCAAAACCAACGGCGGCCATCAAGTCAGAAAATGACGACGAGAAAAAGTCGAAGTACTTGTAAACGCCCAGCAACCCCAGGTTGATCGCAATGCTGATCCATAGCCATCGCAAGCGCGAGCGATCAGATGAGGCTGACTCAATGCGCAAAGCCGAAAAGAAATCAAGCAAGGTTGAAAAGGCCAGCAATCCCAAAAATCGCCAATCCCAGCAACCGTAGAAGAAATAGCTGACCATGAGCAGCCAACCATTTTGGCGACCGCGCATGCCTCTCCCCCAGCCCCAGTGGACAGCGAACACTATCAGAAAAAACAGCGCAAAAGCGGAAGTCTGAAAGAGCATAGTGTGGTTCGACGATTGGCCTCAAACATAAGCATGGAAATGCAACCGTCGATGTGCCATGACCTGTGAACAAGTTCGCTTGTGGGCTGTTCCTTCACTCGTCATCTTTGTACCATGCAATCTGTGGAGGATCAAATAGAAGTCATCGGTGCCCGCGAGCACAACCTGAAGAACATCGACGTCAGTATTCCGCGCAATCAACTGGTCGTTATCACAGGACTCAGCGGCAGCGGCAAATCGTCGCTGGCTTTTGATACGATTTACGCCGAGGGTCAGCGCCGTTACATGGAAACCTTTGGGGCCTATGCCCGCCAGTTTATCGGTGACATGGAACGCCCGGATGTCGACAAGATCAACGGGCTTTCACCGGTCATCTCCATCGAACAGAAAACGGTCAGCAAGAATCCACGCTCCACCGTGGGAACCATAACAGAGATATACGACTTCCTTCGACTACTCTATGCACGCGCCTCAGAAGCCTATTCCTACGCGACGGGCGAAAAAATGGTGCGCTATTCCGACGATCAGGTTACGAGTCTGATTCGTGAAACCTACGCCGGACAAAAGATTGTCGTACTCGCGCCGCTGGTCAAGGGGCGCAAAGGTCACTACAGGGAGTTGTTTGAATCCATCATGAAACAGGGCTACCTGCGCGCCCGCATCGATGGCACCATCGTTGAACTCACAAAAGGGCACAAGGTTGATCGCTACAAAATCCACGACATTGAACTGGTGGTAGATCGCATGGCCATCGGCCCACAAGCGCCAAAAACAAAGTCAACACAGCCCGACCCCGAACTGAACCGCATTCGTCAAACAGTCAATACAGCACTCAAACTGGGAAAAGGCACGCTCATGATCCTTCCCCACGAAGAAGAACCCGTGAGCAAGAAGAAGGGCGTTTCGACAAAACCAACAACACCGAAGCATTTCAGCCGACACCTGATGTGCCCGA
>CANHYZ010000321.1 GCA_947464885.1 Flavobacteriales bacterium | reverse complement strand
TCTCCAATTGGTACTGCTGATTGGCGAGCATCGAAGCCTTATTGAGCGTGAACGACTTGTACGCGGCGTCATAGGCCATCGTCTCATCATTGACGTCCAGCTTATCAATGAAATCGGCGTATGACTTCGGCACAACGGTCATACCCATTTTTGCAGATTGTGTTTGGTAATTGATTAAATCCAACCCCATCTGAAAGTTGTAGATCTTTTTCTCTGCGGTATAAAATGGAGAGATGAAATCATGGGCTGAATTGGCCTTGTCCAGCGCCGTTAGACGAGCATTTTTTACGGAGTCGCGGGCAGTGAAGTAGCGCTCACCGGCGAGTGTTCCCGCCTTGTACATGGGATATGCTGCTTGAAAGAGACGTTCTTCTTTTTGACGCTCGATAAGAAAATTGCAATAGGGTGCACTTGAACCGGTAATCTTCGCGTCGGTAAGATTTACACCAGGAGCCTGGAGTGTTACGACATCCGTGGGCAGCAGGTAAATGACCAGACTTTGTCGATTGTATTCAATCGTGAAATAGTTGGCCGAAACTTGTTCTATGAGCAAGTCGAAACTGCCCTCTTTACCGAGTTTCACCGTATCGGCCCGTCCCATGTTTTTCAGTATGAAAAAATCACGTTGCGGATTGCTGATTGTCCCCTTCAGGTTCGTCTTACTCGATGGAGCAAAACCTGAAGCACTTGTTGCTATCAGAAGTACGATTAAATAGAAGAGCGAACGTTTCATCTCATTATGATTTAAGTTGAACGGCGATGCTCAGTTCATCCAATTGCTTGTTGTCAATCGTGCTCGGAGCGTCAATCATAACGTCGCGACCGCTGTTGTTTTTCGGGAAGGCAATGAAGTCGCGAATACTCTCCGCACCACCAAACAACGCACACAAGCGATCGAATCCGAAAGCAATACCTCCGTGAGGAGGAGCACCGTATTCAAAGGCGTTTAAGAGGAATCCAAATTGCTTCTGCGCTTCTTCCGGTGTAAATCCAAGCAAGTTGAACATGCGGGCTTGAATATCGCGGTCGTGAATTCGAATGGAACCACCACCGATTTCAACGCCATTCAATACGAAGTCATAAGCGTTGGCACGAGCGTCACCCGGTGAAGTTTCCAGCAAATGGAAGTGCTCAGGCTTGGGAGCTGTGAACGGATGGTGCATCGCAAACCAGCGACCTTCCTCTTCAATCCATTCCACCAGTGGGAAATCAACAACCCACAACGGTTTGAAATCATCAGGGTTGCGCAGATTCAACTTAGCGCCCATCAGCAAACGCAGCTCGCTGAGCTGTTTGCGTGTGGTATGAAGGTCGCCTGAAAGAATCAGCATTAAGTCACCCGCCGCTGCGCCCGCTTGCTGCGCAATCGTTTTCCAATCATCAGGGGAGTAGAATTTATCGACCGACGACTTGAACGAGCCATCTTCATTGCACATACAGTAAACCAGACCTTTCGCACCGATCTGTGGGCGCTTCACCCATTCGGTCAGTTCATCCACTTGCTTGCGCGTGTAGTTCGCACAACCGGGAACCACGATTCCGAGCACGGTTTCAGCGCTATCGAAGATTGGAAAGCCTTTACCTTTCATGCTTGACGTCAGGTCCTGGAATTCCATTCCAAAACGAACGTCGGGTTTATCATTACCAAAGCGACGCATGGCGTCATCGTAAGTCATTCTCGGAACACTAGCGATGTCGACGCCTTTGACTGTTTTGAACAGGTGGCGAACGAGTCCTTCAAATGTGTTCAGGATATCTTCCTGTTCAACGAACGCCATTTCACAGTCGATCTGGGTGAACTCAGGTTGACGGTCTGCGCGCAAGTCTTCATCACGGAAACAACGTACAATCTGATAGTAGCGGTCATAGCCGGCCACCATCAGAATTTGTTTGAAGGTCTGCGGTGATTGTGGTAGCGCGTAGAATTGTCCGCCATTCATGCGCGATGGCACAACAAAATCGCGTGCACCCTCCGGCGTACTCTTGATGAGGTAAGGAGTTTCAACCTCCATGAATGCCAATGAGTCGAGGTATTTGCGCGTCTCAATACCAATTCGGTGACGCAACATCAAGTTGTTCTTCAACGGGTTTCTGCGCAAATCGAGGTAACGCCACTGCATGCGCAAATCATCGCCGCCGTCGCTCACGTCTTCAATGGTGAATGGCGGCGTTTTGCTGGCGTTTAAGACTTCCAGTGATGTCACCTGGATTTCGATATCGCCGGTAACCATGTTCGGGTTTTTGGCGAAACGTTCAATGACATTTCCTGTTGCCTTTATGACGAACTCTCGTCCAAGAGATCGCGCGGTATTCATAATCTCACTCGACGTTTTTCCTTCTTCGAAAAACAATTGCGTGATGCCGTAGCGATCACGCAAATCGACCCAGAGCATGCCGCCCTTGTCGCGTGTGCGCTGAACCCAGCCACTCAATATGACCGGTTGATTGATATGTTCGATGCGAAGCTCTCCGCAGGTGTGTGTCCTATGCATACGGTTTCAGGAAAATTGTAAGGAGCAAAGATAGTCACTGTCAACCGCATACCCTAGCAACAGAAAGTAGGATAAACAAAAACGGCCACCCAATAGGTGGCCGTTTCAATATCATCAACTGATTTATTTCAGTGTAAAGTTTACCGGGATGGTCATGACCAATCGCACAGGACGACCGTTCTGTTTGGCCGGAGCAAACTTCTTCAATTTCTTCACAGCATTTTCTGCAACGCGGCTCAAATTAGGTCCGCCCTGCACGCCGCGCTGAACGCGAACATTGGTAACAGCGCCGTCCTTTTCAACGACGAATTGCACGTAGACCTTACCTTGGATGTTATTCTCCTTTTCCATTTCTGGATACGGAGCGTTTTCCATGATGTCCTTCTGCATTTGCAATTCACCGCCGGGGTATTGTGGCATCTCCTGAGCGAAAGAAACCGGTTCTTCAGGTTTCACTTCTTCAATGATGGTTACCACTTCTACCGGACCTACCGGACCTTCTTCACCTTCCTGTGTTGTAGTTGAAATGTTTTGATCTTTCAACTCTTCCACAGCCGGTGGCGGATCTTTCACTTCCTCTTCCGTTACCTCGATTTCGGTGAACTTGATTTGTTCTACCGATGGTGGCGGTGGTGGCGGTGGTGGTGGTGGTGGTGGCGGTGGTGGCTCTTCCGGATTAGTCGGTGGAGGAGCCAACATCTCAACGATTTTCTCAGCGGGAATCTCCACAGTTTCCTCAGCTTTTTTACCGAAGATCATGGGCGCCGTGAAACCCGCTGCGGCCACAAATACAGTAGAACCTAGGGCTATGCCCAACGTCATACCGTGACCTTTGCGAATTTTGTAGGCACCATACTCTTTGAACTTGTTCTGGAATACGATTTCATTCCGTTCCTTGTTCAGAATATTGGTCCAGCTGACGTCTAAGCTCACAGCGGTAACCACGACCGCGATAATGAGCACTACAATTAAACCTGTCATAGCTGTAAGTTTTTGGTT
>CANHYZ010000320.1 GCA_947464885.1 Flavobacteriales bacterium | reverse complement strand
GCGTAATCGTAACGCTTTGCAAAACGCTTCACGAATTCATCACTTGAAGAGCCCTGTTGATGACCAAACGTCAGTACACACAAATGATCAGTCGAATAGGAGGGCATCACCTTACTCAAATCCAGCGGTGGCATAGACGATAAAAATTCCGCAATAACCCTGTCGTAGGCCGTTTTAGACTCGTGTGCGATGTAATAATCTTTGAACCCGCCATCAGCATTCACATGAAATGCAATTCGCGAGATCAACTTGTCGCTGCAAAAGTCGTCCACCATATTGGCGTCTGGGTTGAAGTTAGAGACGAACCACTGATTCAATGTTTGACCATCTTTCAACTCCCAATTGAAATAATCCATCTCGCTGATTTGCGTGCGACGACGGAATTCACTTTCACAAATTTGGATGAAACAATCTTCCCTGATAGATGTGGACGAAACAGCACCCGCAGCAGCAGGTGGTAGTGTCCTGGAAGCCGGTGTCCAATTCACGATATCATCCGATGTCACATTACCGTAGAACAACTCAAAGCCATCGTTCACTTTCCCTTGCGTTGGAAAGAAAACAGTATACTGATCATCCTTCTTCAATCGCAAACGAACGTTCCCCTGCATAGCCTCGATGTGAACCATACCGGCAGTTTCAATGATTCGTCCGTCGCTTGTCGTGGAGAGTTTTTCGGCGAGGATCTCATCCAAATCATAGCACTCCTTCATAACAATCTCAATTCTGCCCTGGGCTGAAACTCCATTTTCATCCTCAAAGACATTAGCAGGAAACACCAGCTTCGTTCCCCTTCGACCAACGAGCTCACATTGCCGGGCGTTATCGATAACAAACCGATTATACGTCGACTTGGGCTTTCGCGATTTCAAGGCCTTTGGCTGTGTGGGGGTCTGATCTATTTCTTGATTAAAAACAGCCGGTGACGCCATTGCTGTAAACGCATCCGTTGATGCGCTGTTCGACTCAACCGCTTGCAACAATCGGGTCGAATAGAGAACAAACATGACAGAGAGGGTAGCAACTGTGATGATGATTTTGGTTTTCATAGCTGCAGATTTGCAACTCATGAACCTCATATTTTCTGAAATATTGCCCGTAGCTCTATTAACACATCATGGCTCATTGATTCAATCGACCAGGGCTTCGCACTTCCTGAATTCGCCCATCTTTGAAACATGTGTTTGCGACTCGTTCGAACAATCATCCTGTGTATATCACTGTCGGCATGCCTTGCCGCTTGTCAATCGGCGCAGGCACCCGTAAATGCCGACGCGATTCTCATGCCTGAGCGCGGGGGAGATTTCCGCGGCATCAGCATCGGTGACAAGCCGAAAGCCATCAAACGAAATGAACAGGCTACTTCGGTCTACAGCATGCCCGATGAGTTAATCTACCGTTTTGAACCCCGTGAGATGGATTCAACGTGGTACGAGATTTCATACAGTTTTAATGACGCCGGCCTGAACAACATTCACCTCGACGTTTATCCGGCGAATGAAGCACTAGAAGAACACCTCTCCGAGGATTTCTCGAACTATTACAACCAACGCTATGGTTCAGGAAAGCTTAGCGGCGGCATACAACAGTGGCGCGGAATGACTGATCAGGGGCGTTTTGTGACCGTTGCGTTGTCGTCCGGAAAAGGAAAAGGAAACCGTTCTTGCATTCGTTTGGTGTTTAATGAATCCAATCCATGAACAGTGAAGATCTCGTCAGTGTCGTTGATTTAGGGATTGCCTTCGAGCGGGATGGCAACATCAAGCAGGCGGTCGAAAAAAGCACCTTCAGTGTCAAACGCGGCAAAACGCTGGCCATCGTAGGAGAGTCGGGGAGTGGGAAATCTGTTTCTTCATTAAGTCTTATGGCCTTGTTGCATCCAACAAAGACGGTGTTTACATCGGGTACCTTTCATTTTCATTCCGATGTGCTTTCCGCCAAGGGAGGCGACAACAGCATTGGCCCAAAACACGCTGCGTTGAAGGAACTGCGTGGACGAAAGATTGCAATGATTTTCCAAGAACCCATGACCTCTCTAAATCCGGTCATGACGTGCGGAAGGCAAGTCAGCGAGGTGCTCGAAAAACACCTCGGTATTCCACGTCAAAAAGCGCGTGCTCGAACACTTGAGTTATTCGAAGAAGTAAAGCTCCCACGCGCGGCAACGATGCTCGATCAATACCCGCATCAACTCAGTGGTGGGCAACGGCAACGTGTGATGATAGCACTTGCTATCGCGTGTGAGCCACTCCTACTCATCGCAGATGAGCCAACAACAGCCCTGGATGTTACCGTTCAACGCGACATTCTTCACCTGCTAAAAGCCATTCAGAACAAGCGCGGCATGAGCATGATCTTCATTACACACGACCTTGGTGTTGTGGAAGAAATTGCCGATGATGTGGTGGTTATGAAGCAGGGCAAAATCATTGAGCAAGGAACGGCGCTTGAGGTTCTAAAACAACCTAAAGACCCTTATACGCGTGGCCTCTTGCAGTGCCGACCCGATGCCAATCAAAAGTTATTTCGTTTGCTTACGGTGGCCGACTTTGAGTCAAACGCTCAACCGACACGTCTGTTAAGATCTGATTCATCGGAGAATCGCGGTGTTTTCTTATCCGTTGACTCGCTCTGTAAGCGCTATGATAGCGCCGGGTTGTTCAAGCGAAAAAACACGCCCGTTGTTGCTGTCGACCGCGTTTCATTCACCATTCAACGAGGCGAAACGCTTGGACTCGTCGGTGAAAGCGGTTGCGGAAAAACAACGCTTAGCCGAATGTTGCTGGGTCTAATCCCGTCAACATCCGGAAAAATCGAGTATCATTTCAGCGACGGAACAGCAACACAACTCACGCAACTAGCGCCGCAAGCACTGCGTCGCTTACGCAAAGAAATTCAAATCATTTTTCAAGATCCATACTCCGCACTCAACCCTAAGCATACGATTGGAAACGCTCTTACAGAGCCCATGTTGGTGCATGGTATTGGGTCAAGCGAAGCCGAACGAAAAGCTATGGCCATTGCATTGCTGGAAAAGGTTGGGCTTTCGGGCGAACACTATTCACGCTATCCTCATGAGTTTAGTGGTGGCCAGCGGCAGCGGATTGTCATTGCGCGCGCTTTGGCTTGCAAACCCTCCTTTATCATTTGTGATGAAAGTGTTTCTGCACTGGATGTTTCCGTGCAAGCACAGGTGCTGAATTTGCTCAATGATTTAAAAGCAGAATACAACCTGACATACCTGTTTATTTCACACGATTTGCGCGTGGTTCATTACATGAGCGATCGCATCATGGTCATGAGAAAAGGATGCATTGAAGAGATTGGTGAAGCCAACAATGTGTTCAATCATCCTACATCCGACTACACGCGTCAACTCCTTGATGCCATTCCAGGAAAATAAGAACCAACAGGTTCATCCGTTGAATCGGTCGTGTCCGACTACATTTGTACGCAGATAACTTTCAACATGTCGGACAAACAAACAGTTTT
>CANHYZ010000319.1 GCA_947464885.1 Flavobacteriales bacterium | reverse complement strand
GCCGGTGCGATGTGTGGCTTTGATCTCGCTCATACCGCGGGTAACGTGCCACTGGAATTGCATGAGTGGAATGTCGATTTCGCATGCTGGTGCACCTACAAATACCTCAATAGTGGTCCAGGCAGTGTGGGCGGTGTATTCGTTCATGAACGTCATGTCAAGAATCCGGATCTATTCCGATTGGCCGGTTGGTGGGGCCATAATAAATCAACGCGCTTTCAGATGGGACCCGTGTTCGACCCAATTCCAACGGCCGAATCCTGGTCGATGAGCAACGCGCCTGTGTTCAACATGATTGCGCACGAAGTGTCACTTGGAATCTTTTCTGAAGTAGGCATGAAGGCGCTCCGTGAAAAATCGTTGCAGCTTACGGCTTACCTTGATTTCGTGCTTCAAACGGTTATGGAAAAAACCGGTCAGCGCCTGACGCGCATTACGCCCGGTGATCCGCACCAACGTGGATGTCAGCTGTCTGTAGTTGTAGAAGGGTATGACCGCAAATTAGTAGACACACTCTACCGCCAAGGTGTAGTCGTGGATTGGCGCGAACCCGACGTCATTCGTCTAGCTCCTGTGCCCTTGTATAATTCGTTTGAAGACGTCTTTCGCCTGGGTAACGTGTTGGAAGAAATCTTCCGACGCTAATTACAGTCCAAGCAAAATTTCCTCTGCGCTCTTGCCGCTGAACAGCATGCGCTCCGGATTCTCCAGCATGTCTTTCACTTTCACCAGGAAGCTCACGCTTTCGCGACCGTCGATGATGCGATGGTCATACGATAAGGCCAAATACATGATTGGACGAATTACTACCTGACCGTTTTCGGCAACAGGACGCTCAACGATGTTGTGCATACCCAGGATGGCGCTCTGCGGAGGGTTAATGATGGGTGTCGATAACATGGAACCGAAGACGCCACCATTCGTAATGGTGAACGTTCCACCTTGCATCTCGTCTACGGTGATTTTTCCGTCGCGTACTTTCTTCGCCAAACCTCCGATATTACGCTCAATGTCGGCGAGTCCCATCATTTCTACGTTACGAACGATGGGAACCATGAGACCTTTCGGAGAAGAAACTGCAATTCCGATATCGCTGTAATCGTGGTACACAATTTCACCGTTTTCGATGCGTGCGTTCACGGCAGGGAATGCAAACAACGCTTCGCTGCATGCTTTGGTAAAGAAGGACATGAAGCCAAGTCCTACGCCATGTTTCTCCTTGAAGACGTCCTTGTACTTCGCGCGCAAATCCATAATCGGCTTCATGTTCACTTCGTTGAATGTCGTGAGCATGGCCGTATTGTTTTTGACACTCACCAGACGCTCGGAAATCTTCTTGCGCAGGTTGGTCATTTTTTCTCTTCGTTCGGTGCGTGCACCGGTATGGCGCGACACCGCAGCTGTATCGAAACCTGCGGCCATAGCAGAAAGTACATCGCCCTTGGTGATGCGTCCACCGGGACCACTGCCGGCAACTTGTGATGCAGTGATATTGTTTTCTGCCATCATCTTGGCAGCAGCCGGTGAAGGAGTTCCGGTCGCATAGGTCGGAGCAGGAGCGGCTTTGGCCTCCGCTTTGGGAGCAGCAGGAGCAGCAGGAGCCGCCTCTTTTTTCGCAGGAGCTGCAGGAGCACCGGCAGGCTTGGCAGCCGCTGTATCTATGGTGCAGGCAATAGCACCTACGGCAACCGTATCGCCGACTTGTGCCACAATCTGAATCGCACCCGAAGCCTCAGCAGCGAGCTCGAGTGTAGCCTTATCGCTGTCGATTTCGGCAATCACTTGTCCGTTTTCGACGTAATCGCCGTTTTTAACCAACCAGTTGGCAATGATGACTTCACTGATGCTTTCGCCCGGAGATGGGACTTTGATTTCGATGAGACTCATGAGTTTGTATCGCTGTTTTTGAATGCGGAAAGCTACAACATCTTTCAAAATGGAATTTTCCGAATCCTGTATATTGGCGCAAAATTACCCTAAACCCATGAAAACTTTGATCGTGTTGTCCAAACAATTTCCATTCGGGAATAAGGAACAATACATCACACACGAGTTGGGGTACCTCGCACGGGAATTTGATCGCGTCATCATTTATCCTAGTGATCATTTTAACGCCAAGGATCAAATCACCTTTCAATTGCCGTCCAATGTTGAGGTGGCCGACTTAAATACAACTTTGGCCGCAGTGCCGAAGATGCGCGTTTTGCTGTCGTTTATTACGGCTTATGTCACCGAGTTCATGGCCTATCCCCTCAAGGGTAGTATGGCGCGAAATTTTCGCCGCTACAGGGCCATCTACGCAACGCAGTATGCCATTGGTCAAACCCTGCTGAATTTTCTGTCGCGCAAGGCAATCCGTCCTGCCGACTGCGTTTTCTATTCCTATTGGATGAGCGCTTCCGCATTGAGCTTGTCAATTCTCAAGCATCGGGGGGAAATCAAGGCTTACGTTTCGAGAGCTCATTCCATCGACTTGTATCATGAACACTGGGGGTTGCGGGGGAATCTTGAGATTCCGCCATTTCGATGCCTCAAACAGCGCATGGCTGATCGTATCTATTGCATCTCCCGTCATGGTGCGGATTTTTTGGCGACTATCGGTATTCAACAGCAGAAAATCGCAGTGAGTTATCTGGGTGTAGATGATTTCGGACCTAATCCGGATACCGCCGAATCAGTTCCTGTAATCGTGACCTGTTCGGGCGCCGATGCCAATAAGCGCGTTCACTTATTGGGCGAAGCGCTTGCGCGTATCAATAAGCCGGTGAAGTGGATTCACTTCGGTGATGGCGTGTTGCGCGATCTTGTCTTGAACGCAGTGAAGGGTAGCGCGGTTGATTTGGATTATCGTGGTAATACGCCCAACAGCGCAATCAGAGCATTTTATCTCCATCAACATGTCGACTTATTTGTGATGCTCAGTAAGGTGGAGGGCCTACCCGTTTCCATGATGGAGGCGATGTCACATGGAATTCCGGTGCTGGGAACGCATGTCAACGGTGTACCGGAAATTGTTTCGGATAAGGTGAATGGTCGACTCCTTCCTGTGGATTTTACGCCGGAACAAATCGATACCGTTTTGACGGAAATTTTGGAGCAACACGACGAACGAACCGCATGGCGAAAAGCCGCTAGGCTCATGTTTGAGGAGCGATTTGATGCTTCAAAAAACTACACGGCATTCGCTCGCGAGCTAGCACAATCAGGCTTTCACAGCTGATGATTCGAACAAACGATCCATCATCGCAGTAACTCGCTTCTCATGCACTTTCGGTGATCCCGTTGCCGGTGAGGCCGAAGCTGCCGGTGATATAATCGTTAGGTTCAAGTCACGCAAGGTGCGCAACATGTAACTCCATGCGCCCATGTTTTCCGGTTCTTCCTGAGCCCAGATCAGCTTGGTGTTCTTACCATAACCCGCAATAATCTCGCGGATGCGCTTCTCAGGCAATGGATACAACTGTTCGACACGCACCACAGCCATGTTGTTGCCTGCTTC
>CANHYZ010000318.1 GCA_947464885.1 Flavobacteriales bacterium | reverse complement strand
CGCTCACGCTGCAACAATACATCGAGTGTAAGCGCTGTGTTATCGGTTTCCACCTTGGCGAGGTTTCCGATACGCACCACGCGCAATCCGCGATCAGCCAGACTTCTGGCGAGGTGATCGGTAGCAGCATTGCTTGGCGCGCTAACCATGATTTGTTTTTCCTCCTTTAAAACTTCCACGATTGATTCCACCAACGTGGTGGTCTTACCCGTGCCGGGAGGACCGTGAACAACAGCAACATCCGTGGCAGTTCGTATAAGGTGCAAAGCGCGGTTTTGCGACTCATTTAGTTTGGGCACTGTTACGTGGTCGCGACTGACATAGGATGGTTCAGCATAACCCAGCAGAACATCACGCAGTTGCTTGAGTCGTCCTTTGTCTGCATTGATGAGTTGATTCAGCGCCTTGAACATCTCTGTGTAGGTGCGTGTATCAAACAGCAGATTGACTCCCAATTTCCCTTCATCCAACCAGTCCGGAAGTTCATCCAGAAAGAACGATATCTTCATGCGGCTATCATCCACATAGCCAACTGTTCCGTTGATGGATTGACCCTCGGCGGCATCTGCAGCTGAAAACAAACTCACCGGTGCAGCACTCTGAAATTTGTGCTCCAGTCGGTCACCCGGATTGCGTTCGACCACTATGTACGGGTATGCACCAATACCAAAGCCTGTCTCAACGATTTTCAGCGGAAACCAAGTGATACCATTGCGCTTGCGCTCAGGAATACCGGACTTTTTGAGCCACGCCTCATGCAGAGCAAAATCTTCTGTTTGCTCCAGGCGCAACGCACCGGCCAGTCGTCCTAACTCCTCAATGGCATCATTCATAGCGGGCAAATATCCGATAAAAAAAAAGCTGCTCCGAGGAGCAGCTTTCAAAGTTCTTATTCTGTTTTCCGGAGGATAGTGAGATCCCCGCGGTAATAATCAATACCGGCATTGGTCTTTAACCCTACGATGTAATAGTAAACACCATCCGGCAATCCATCTCCGCTCCACTTACCGTTGTAATCAGTATCCTCATAAACCATAGTACCCCAACGATTGAAAATCTGAACAGTACTTCCCGGATATCTGCGAATGCTGGTCACTTCGAAGGTGTCATTGCGTCCATCTCCATCCGGAGTCATGATGTTCGGGATAATCAGCTCACACTCTTCCGGTTCGAAACGGATAACGATGGTGCCGATCTCTTCGCAATGCTCTTGCTCAACGTGAATCACATAGACACCCGGATTAATGACTGAAGCCAGAGCTTGCAAGTCATAATTAAAGGAATCAACAGGATTGCCCGAACTGTAATCACCAAGCGATAAGAAGTAATCCCAATCCCAAATAACCGATTGGTTTTGATCATCAGCGATGATGTCGATTGGCAAAGTCTCAGCGCATGGCTTCATGATTCGGTCCTCAATCACTAGTGGAGGTGCGATGTAGTAATCCACGGTTTCTGTCGTGTTACAAGCAAGGTCTTCAACGACTAACTGGTAGTGAGCATCATTGGAAACAATCAACGAATCGGCAAATTCACCGGTCATCAGCTCATCGTTCATGTACCAGGTATACACCGCATCTGGGTTCGCCTGCTGTTCACTGTAGAGTGTATCGGGGAAGGTTGCAAAGCAGTTGTATTGTGGTGAAGGAGTATCAACGAGAGGCGCAACCAAAAACACAGTGGCTTCATCGCTTCCTTCACAGTTATCCAATCCGATCGCGGTTACCGATACGGTATAGGTCGTAACATCAGAAACATTGCTCACTGTAGGATTAGCGATAACGGGGCTTGAAAGCCCTGTTGTTGGCGTCCATGAATACGCATAAGGTGCGTCAGGCACTGCGTTCTCGATAATGGCTTGCAATTGGTTTTGTTGTCCGGTACACAGCGGCACATCGGCTGCGTTAACGACCGGAGGTCCAATAGCTACAACACTAATAGACTTTGTAAACTCACATCCAAAATCGTTTACCACACGGTATTCAAAGGTGTAGTTACCGGGCACTGTTGGGTCAAAGATTGCCCAGTCGCAATCCGGTCCAATGGTGGTAAGCGCATTGGGTTCAACCCAATAGCTTGAGTCGCATCCATTGCCAACAACCGGTGTAAATTGAAGTACGTCAGGATAGAAAGAGGCGTTGAAAGCAATACCGAATTCAAAGACGTAACCATCGTCGGCTCCTACCACATCGCATATTTCCAATTGCCATGTACCATTCAAGGGACAGCCAATTAAGTCTGCGAAAGAGCCATCCGGCGCATAATCTCCCGCCGGAAGTGGTGTAGCTCCGCCACCATTGAGATAATCTAACCAAGTCTCGGTTGCATCGGGGGTGAATACGTAATCGAAACCAGTTCCCGGAACCCCATTGTCGGCTTGATCAGGAATACCGAGGTTAACTCCCGATCCCGCAGTTTCCGGAAAAATGCTCATTACCTCTCCGCTAGGACAAATGATGTTAATCAAGATATCTCCAACGAAGGAGTGTTCCATATTGAAGTAGATATTTGAGAAATCCGAGATGTCATCTACCACAGCTCCACCAAACTGACTGAAGACAATTTCAGTGTACAGGCACCCTTGATTATCCGGGATGTAGATACCGTTGTCAAACACGACGCTGTTGTCTTCGATCCATGTCTCCGATGTTCCGTTAGGTGATTCATTTCCGAAACCGGTTTGCGTTGAATCACTAAACTCGGTAGTACCCACCAAAATGGGGTTTCCAAGGCAGAAGTAATCATCACTCACGGTAACGTCAAAAATGTAAGGCGTTGAAACCAGCACTACCACCTCAGGGATATTGGCGCTGGAACAGCCATTGCTGTCTTCGATGTACAAGCGAACGCGGTAACCTCCGGGTTCTGTGAAAACGTGCTGAACAACGGGCCAGGTGTCCGTGTTATCAGTGCCATCACCAAAATCCCAGGTCCACTCAGCAAGATTAGCACCTTCTGTCCAGGTAGAATTTCCACCATAAAATTCAACCGATTCACCGGGGCAAATTTTCATGGTATCTGCATCAGCGTACATGTCTGCAATTGGAAAATCGCAAGGGACACCGCAGATGATACGTGCAGAGAAATCACCTAGGTTGTTGTCTGAATTCGAGGTAAAGTTTACCGTCAGGCAGCCCGATGCATTGGATGCTGTTGGACTGATGGTTTCAAACAAAAGTGTTTCTCCGGTATACTGACCAATCTGCGCAGCCGCTGTTGTTTGGCCGTCGTAAATCGTGAGAAAGTCTCCTGTCGAAAGGTTAAAACCAATGAAGTAGAGATTCACCTGTGTTTCTCCGGTTCCCGGGCAAATAGTGATGGTATTATTTGAGTTTGGCACGTAGGGCGACAATCCTCCCTCGCTATCATGCATGATGGCATCGCAGCCATCGTATTCAGCGAAATCAGAAATATTGAATACCTGAGACTGTGACAACATGGGCAGGGCGAGCATCCAGCACGCAGCTGCCAGGAAAACGTTCTTCATCATTTCGCGGCGGTTTTACGCATTTTTACTTCTTT
>CANHYZ010000317.1 GCA_947464885.1 Flavobacteriales bacterium | reverse complement strand
GAAAAACCGGAAATCCACATCCGCATGCGCAACGTCGATGCCGTGGAAACATGCGGCGAAGACCTGCTACTCAATACGGGATCGCCCCATTACATCGTCAAGTGTGAAGACTTAAAACAGTTGGATATCGTGCCTGCGGCGCGTGCCATTCGCTACAACGAACGTTTTGCGCAAGCCGGTGTCAATGTCAATTTTGTGCGCTACGGAAACGGTGAACTGTGGATGCGTACCTATGAGCGTGGAGTCGAGGCCGAGACGCTGAGTTGCGGCACCGGTGTGACAGCTGCTGCCATCAGCCTGGCGCAAAGTGATCACTCACTGGCGGAGATTCGGGTTCATACGCAAGGCGGTGATTTGAAGGTAAAGTTGACGCATACCGACAACGGCTTCGATGATATCTGGTTGTGCGGACCTGCTGAAAAAGTGTTTGAAGGAGTTATTGAACTATGAAGTTTTCCCTCAACAAACGTCCCCTAGCGTTCATTGCGGCGTTCTTCGCTTTGCTGTTTCAGCTGAATGCGCAAATCCCGAAGTTGTCAGACCGGGCGCGCTTTTCCGTGTTGACCTGTTCGCCGGGTGCTGATTTGTATTCGTTGTTCGGACATTCCGCGTTCCGCTTGCAGGATTCTATTGGCGGACGCTATTACGATGTCGTCTATAATTATGGAACATTCCTCTTCGATGAAACATTCTATGTGAAATTCGCCAGAGGTAAATTGGATTACCTGCTGCAATCCTCCACGTTCGACGATTTCATTGCGTCCTATGAATACGAGGGCAGAGGTGTTTGGGAACAGGAGCTTCGCCTGACCTCTCCTGAAAAGCAACGCTTGTTTGTGTTACTTCAGACCAATTTGAAGCGTGACAACTGTACCTACCGCTACGATTTTTTCTACGACAATTGTTCGACCCGCATTCGCGATATGCTGATGCGTGCCCTGGCCGATACCGATACCGCGCCGTGGGGATTTCGCTCCGTTGCCCTCGACTCCTTGCGAAATCACAGCCCCATTCAATTTTTGTATCAGCGGCCGGAAGATCAAACGTATCGCAAGGCGATTCAAACCTACCTCGATTACCAGCCGTGGAGTGATTTTGGAATCGACCTGGCGTTGGGTCAGCCGTGTGACGCGAAGGTGGGCGACATGGGCCTGATGTTTTTGCCGGACTCACTCATGAAGGAACTTGAGTTCGCTACCGTTGACGGAGAATTACTGTGCGATGCACCTGCGCAGTTGTTGCCGTTGAATGTTGAGCTCACCGTGAATACAGGGTTCAGTCCAATGGGCGTTTTCTCCATTTTCCTTTTGATGCATGTGGTATTGCATGTCATCTATCGCTCTCGAAACAAGTTCCTCATCACCGATTACATCCTTTTTATAGTGCTTGGATTGTTGGGTTGCCTAATGGTGTTTCTCTGGTTTTTTACCGATCACACCACCACACACCTGAATTGGAATTTGCTCTGGGCGCACCCGTTGTTTTGGGTGTTTTTCTTCAGTCGAAAACTATCGAAAACCATCATGCGTCGGTTGGTGATTGTTTTCTTTTCGCTCGTTGCAGTAGCAATGGTCGGTTATCCACTAATTCCGCAATCCTTCAATCCATCCGCCTTTCTGCTGATGCTAGCCCTATGCATTACTTTTGGAAAGTGGCTGGTTCAGTTTAAACGTTTAAATCCATCACCCGATTCATGAAGCGAATTTCAATCTTGCATAATGCCATCGGCTTGGCCTTCGCAATCCTGTGTGCCATGACCTTCACCCGGTGCTCGCGCAATGAGCCAACGGTATGGGATGCCGATGTACTGGTGCCGCTGGCAACCGGTAGACTTACCTTGTCGAATGTGGTGGATGACTCCATTCTCTATGCGGATGCATCCGGACTCTGGCACGTGAAGTTTGAGCGTGAGCTTGCCGATTTTAATCTCGATACAATTGTCGCCATTGATGATACCACGATTGCTGTTGGATTTGAATTGCCGATATCGGGTTCATTTAATCCCGGACAATTCGCTCCGGATATCGTGGAGGAAATCCGATTGAATCTGCCATCGACGCAATTACGGCATGTTCGTTTCAGCCGCGGTACGCTGGAGTATCGCTTGATTAGTGCCATTCAAGGTGATTTGATTTGCAACTTCGCTCTTCCCGGATTGAGTCGCAACGGTGCGGCAGAACTGATTCGGATTGAAACGAACCCCGGAACAGCGGCGTCACCGTTTTCGCAGTCGGGTAGTATTGATTTGACGGGATATGAATTGGCGCTCACGGGCCCCATGAATAACGATTACAATGTAGTCGAAACGATTTTGGGAATTCAGGTCGACCCCGCCGCGAGTGGGCCGGCAACAGTGCTTCTCAACGATGTGGTTCAAATGGAACTTAAATTCGTTGAGCCCGGCGTTGAATATGCCGATGGATACTTCGGACAGCACAATTATACCCTCAATGAATCTGTTGAATTGGATGCCTCTGTGAATCTCCCTCAAGGCACACTCGATCTCAATGGCGCGGTCATGAATGTCAATATCCGAAACGCTGTGGGCATGGACGCACAATTACACTTCACGGGATTGCGCGGTTTTGATTCGGCAACCGGCAACGCCATCGAGCTCGATCACGCTCCTTTGTTCGCCCCGCTCAACATCGCACGGGCTGCACGCAATGGATCCACAGTTACGGCGGAAGAGCATCAGTACACCCTGAATTCCGATAACAGCAATCTCGATGCGTTCATGGAGTTTCTGCCAAGCGACCTCACCATGACCGCCGATGTGGTGTTGAATCCACTGGGAGATGTTTCGGCAGGTAACGATTTTATTTTTCTGGATGATGCCCTCAGCGCAAGGGTTGCACTCGATATTCCCTTGCGCATTGGTATGCAGAACTTGACATTCCGCGATACGCTAGAGTTAACCAATGATGCAGTAGAAGCACTGTTCAATGGCGACTTATCGCTATGGTTGAAGAATGAGTTTCCCATTGGTGCGCGTTGCACGCTCCGGTTATTGCAAGGAGGCGATTTGACAACGGTGGTGGAAGGCGCGCAGATTGATGCTGCATCACCGACGACATCGGTCGGCGTTACGCAAGCGGCTGAGTCATGGATTAAGATTGCACTTACTCCTGAGATTATCGGACAAGTGAATGATACCCATCAACTGGTCATTGATGTCGCGCTCGATACTCCGGGAGCCGGCAGTGTCGTTGGTATTTACGAACACTATGGCATCGACTTTAAGTTGGTGGCCGATGGTACTTACACCTTTGAACTTGGACAATGAGACGATTACGCTTTTTCCTTCCGTTAATGAGCTGCTGTCTGTTGGCGACGTTGAGCGCAACGGCCCAGTTACCGTCCGTGATGCTGCTCTCGCAAGACACCGCAATTCGATCGAGCAATGCGTGGGTGATGGCATCGGCAGCGGGCCAGGTCGGTTCCAATGCACTCGACATGGACTTCATGCGCAAACTAACGCTGGGTGGACGTATTTCGAATGATCATATTGACCGCTTATCCGGG
>CANHYZ010000316.1 GCA_947464885.1 Flavobacteriales bacterium | reverse complement strand
GGGCACTTCGGTTAGTGCCGCATACAGTCCATCGCCGGTAACGATTCCGGTTCCAATCATGGTGCTGAACAATCCGAATTGGTTGGTGGGCACCAGGCTGTGGCTTTCAGAAAAAACGACATCACCGTCGGGTGTTCCGCGATGCACAGCGAACTCTACCGTTACGAATTGGTCGACCAACTCGTTTCCCTGTGGATCACGCACAACGGCTTGGTAGGAGATTTTTCCGGGGGAAGATTGGCCAAAGGCATTTAGGCAGGCCAGGGTCAAACAAAATAAAGTCAGGAATTTTATCATGGCGGTCTCTCAGCTAAGTAACAGAGAGCAAAATAAATCGCCTGAACCACTAAAATTCTTCGACCGAATAGGAACTATCAACGCGCCATCGTGAACAGCGAAATACTCAGTCCATTGGCTTCCAAGCCGCTGCTACGTCTTCCAACTCGCTATACCATGCCTCGCCAAACCTTCTGATCAGGGGCTCCTTCAAGAATTTATAGACCGGCACTTTCAGTGATTTTCCGCATGCGCAAGCCGGCTCGCACACCTGCCAGCGATGATAATTCACGGCGACATACTCTTTAAGTTGCGCCAAACGAATAGGATACAAGTGACAGGATATTGGTTTCTTCCAAGATGTTCGACCATCGTTATAGGCCTGTTCAAGGGAGCATTTCGCTATCCCCTTCTCATCAAACGTAACAAAAGCACATTCGCCGTGCTTGCCGACCAACGAGGTCACGAAATCACCATCATCATCCACGGTATAAGGACCTTCAGCATCAACAACGGCAATGCCTTCAGGACGCATATACGGCCTGGCCGCCTCTAAACTATCCTCTAATTTGAGGAGTTCATCCTGTTCAAGAGGGGCACCGCTTTCTCCTTCAATGCAACACGCTCCTTTGCAAGCGTTCAAATCACAGACGAACTGCTCTTCCAACAACTCCTCGCTCACCAGTGTCTGTCCGATGATAATCATTTGGAAGCTGTATAAGAGGCTATGGTTTGTTCAATGATACCGACGCATTCCATGAGCTGAGCTTCATTAATTACCAATGGTGGCGCAAAGCGTATGATGTTGCCATGGGTTGGTTTTGCGAGGAGCCCGTTTTGGGCGAAGGCAACACAGAGTTCCCATGCCGTGGAGCTATCAGGCGAATCGTTGACGACGATAGCGTTGAGTAAGCCTTTTCCGCGCACCAGTTTTACAAGCGAATACTGTTCACTTATGCGCTTCATTTCAGAACGGAATAGATGTCCAAGACGTTCGGCATTTTCAGCGAGTCGTTCTTCCTTCACCACTTCTAACGCCGCGATAGCTACTTTGGCGGCCAGCGGGTTTCCGCCATAAGTACTTCCATGCTGACCGGGCTTGATGCAGAGCATCACTTCATCACGGGTCAGAACTGCACTCACGGGATAGACACCACCACTAAGAGCTTTTCCTAAAATCAACATATCGGGATGAACACCTTCGTGATCGCACGCCAGCATTCTGCCTGTGCGTCCGATACCCGTTTGGATTTCATCCGCTATAAGTAGAACGTTGGCCTCCTTGCAAAGCTTGGCTGCACCGCTGATATAACCTTCATCAGGGACGACTACGCCCGCTTCTCCTTGCATCGGTTCGAACAGAAAACCGGCAACATTTGGATTTTTCAATGCCTCGGCAAGAGCTGTCAGGTCATTGTAGGGGATGGTCAGAAATCCGGGGCCGAAAGGTCCAAATTGACCGTGCGAATCGGGATCGCCGGAAAAAGAAACAATCGTTGTAGTGCGACCATGGAAATTGTGCTCACATACGATGATAATCGCTGTATTTTCTGCGATACCCTTTTTTGCGTAGGCCCATTTGCGACAAAGCTTGATGGCGGTTTCAACACCTTCAGCTCCCGTATTCATGGGCAGCAACTTATCGTAGCCAAAAAGCTCACAGGCAAACTTCTCGTAATAGCCCAGTGAACTATTGTAAAATGCTCTGCTCGTGAGGGCTAAGCGTGAAGCTTGATCGATGAGCGCTTTCGTAATTTTCGGGTGGCAATGCCCCTGATTGACGGCCGAATAAGCCGACAGAAAATCGTAATAACGCTTGCCGTCAACGTCCCAAACATGAACACCCTCTCCCCGATCCAGCACAACGGGTAACGGATGGTAGTTATGAGCTCCGTAGCGCGATTCCAGTTCCATGATGCCATCGGCCATGGATGAGGTGTTGGTGGTTGCGGTCATGATGCGACAATTTTCGCGAAGATACGACCAAGCCATGGCAAACAAGAGCCGAGATACCGATGGGCATGCCTACACATCCACACCGAATTTGAATTACTTTCGCGGCACAAAACAAATTCTCAAGACCAATGTCAGGAAAAGTAACATTCACCATGATTAAGCCCGATGCAACAGCAGCGGGAAACACAGGAAAAATCATCGATAAAATCCTCGAAGCCGGATTCACCATCAAGGCCATGAAATGGACCCGCCTCAGCAAAGAGGAAGCCGGTAAATTTTATGAAGTTCACAAAGAGCGTCCTTTCTTCGGCGAATTGGTTGAGTACATGACCAGCGGACCCATCGTTGCAGCTATTTTGGAGAAAGACAACGCCGTTGAAGACTTCCGCAACTTGATTGGCGCAACCGATCCGCAGAAAGCAGCAGAAGGCACGATTCGTAAGATGTTTGCGACGAGCATTGCGGCCAACGCCGTTCACGGTAGCGATAGTGATGAAAACGCCTTGATTGAAGGTGCGTTTTACTTCACCACCCGCGAGCACGCTTAATCCCCATGTATCGACCTTAACCAACCAAATTCATGAATAAGATCAAAGTAGCCAACCCCATCGTTGAGATGGATGGCGATGAGATGACCCGTATTATTTGGACGTTTATCAAGGATAAACTCATTTTTCCATACCTTGAATTGGACATCAAGTATTTCGATCTTGGAATGGAAAACCGCGATGCTACTGAAGATCGCGTGACTGTAGAAAGTGCCGAAGCAACCTTGAAATACAACGTTGCCGTAAAGTGCGCTACCATCACTCCCGATGAAGCCCGTGTGAAGGAGTTTAATCTCAAGAAAATGTGGAAGAGTCCGAATGGAACCATCCGCAATATTGTGGGAGGAACTGTTTTCCGCGAGCCGATTATTTGCAAGAACATTCCCCGCCTGGTTCCCGGATGGACTAAGCCGATTAATATCGGCCGTCATGCTTTCGGCGATCAATATCGGGCAACTGATTCTGTCATTAAAGGCAAGGGAAAGCTTACCATGACCTTCACTCCTGAAGGCGGTGGAGAAGCTAAGACCTGGGAAGTATACAATTTCGAAGGCGACGGAGTAGCGCTGAGCATGTACAACACTGACGAGAGCATTTACGGATTCGCTCGCAGTTGTTTCAATCAAGCCATCATACGCAAGTGGGACCTTTACTTCTCTTCAAAAAATACAATCCTAAAGGCCTATGACGGTCGATTCAAGGACATCTTTGAAGAGGTATATCAAACCGAATTCAAAACCAAGTTTGCCG
>CANHYZ010000315.1 GCA_947464885.1 Flavobacteriales bacterium | reverse complement strand
GGGTAGATGGCTTGGAGCGCACCATTGAAATTAGCTGCAACCAAAATCTGGTTGGGGGCTACGGCCACATGGCCACCCTGTGGACCACCTTTACGCTGGGCTGGTGGGGTACGCTGATGCTCTTGCTCTTCACCGTTGGAGCCTTTCTCATCTTTAACTTCAATCATCAAGTAGAGGCGGCATGGGTTCGCTTCAGTGAATGGTGGGCTGATTTGATTAAACCAAAGCCACAGGAAGAGGATGAAGAAGAAGAGGAAGTTAAGCCAATCATGGCCGCCGCACCGCAAGTCGTGCGCAACGAAGTCGTGAATACCCCTCCCCAAACCACGGTTGAAGTTAAAGCCGCCATCATCGAGCCGGAAGCGCCGTGGGAAGAGAAAAGCGTTGTCTTCGAACTGGAAGAAGAGGAAGAAGAGCCCGAAATCATGGAGGAAGAAATACCGGAAGAGGAGCTCATGGAGGAATTGCCGGTTCCCGCTTCAGCCGAAGAAGAAACGGAAGAAGAAACCGACGATGAGTTGATCAGCGAGGAACTCGAAATAACCCGCCCTGCAGCTTCAGGAGGAGGGACCACCACCATTCAGATGGATAAGGATTTCTCCGTTGAATTGGAGCAGGGCGAAGAGGAATTGAGTGATGCTGAAATCCAGCGTAAAATCGAATCACTTGGTCCGTTCGACCCGCGTCTCGATTTATCGCGCTACACCTTTCCATCGGTCGAACTGCTCAAGCCGCATGGTGGTCAGGGCCCTCAAATCGATAAGGAGGAGCTGGAAGAGAACAAGAATAAAATCGTTGAAACACTCAATCACTACAAGATTGAAATTGCCAAGATCAAGGCCAGCATTGGCCCAACGGTGACTCTTTACGAGATTATTCCGGCGCCGGGTGTGCGCATTAGTAAAATCAAAAATCTGGAAGATGATATTGCCCTGAGTCTAGCTGCCTTGGGTATACGCATCATTGCCCCTATTCCGGGCAAAGGAACCATTGGTATTGAAGTTCCCAATTCAAAGCCTGATGTGGTGAGTATGCGCTCACTCATTGCCTCGGAGAAATTCCAAAATGCCGAGATGGAACTTCCTGTGGTGCTGGGTAAAACGATTTCCAATGAAAACTTTGTAGCGGACTTGGCAAAAATGCCCCACCTGCTCATGGCCGGTGCAACCGGTCAGGGTAAGTCGGTGGGACTTAACGCCATACTTGTTTCATTGCTGTATAAAAAGCATCCGGCCGAAATCAAGTTCGTACTGGTCGATCCGAAAAAGGTCGAATTGACACTATTCAACAAAATCGAACGACACTTCCTTGCCAAGTTGCCCGGTGAGGCCGACGCCATCATCACCGACGTTCAGAAGGTTGTGCGCACGTTGCAATCGCTCTGTATCGAAATGGATACGCGCTACGAACTGCTCAAAACCGCAGGATGTCGCAACATCAAGGAATACAATGGAAAATTCGTAGCCAGAAGATTGAATCCTGAAAACGGGCACCGCTTCTTGCCTTACATCGTATTGGTAGTGGATGAATTCGCCGACCTCATCATGACCGCCGGGCGTGAGGTTGAAACCCCCATAGCGCGCCTCGCGCAGTTGGCGCGTGCCATCGGTATCCACTTGATCATTGCCACCCAGCGTCCATCCGTCAATATCATTACCGGAACAATCAAAGCCAATTTCCCGGCCCGCATCGCCTTCCGCGTTACATCTAAGATTGACTCCCGTACTATTCTGGATACCGGGGGCGCCGAGCAGTTGATTGGCCGTGGTGATATGCTCTATTCTACGGGCAATGATCTGATTCGACTGCAATGCGGATTCGTTGATACGCCCGAGGTTGAAGAGATAACGGACTTCATCGGACTGCAGCAGGGCTACCCTACCGCCTTTCATTTACCGGAGGTTGTGGATGAGAATCAGCTGGAAATGGGTAATTTCGCCGACGAAGACAAGGATGAATTGTTTGAGGAGGCCGCTCGTATTGTTGTCATGACGCAACAGGGAAGCGCCTCCATGCTCCAGAGAAAACTCAAATTGGGCTATAACCGTGCAGGCAGATTGGTCGACCAATTGGAGGCTGCAGGAGTTGTTGGACCATTTGAAGGAGGCAAGGCCCGCAAGGTTTTAATTCCGGACGAAATCGCTTTGGACCAATTCTTGAAATCCGGCGCTTCGAACGATTAAAAGAAAAAAGTCCCAATGAAAAAGAGCATTTTGTTTACAACGCTGTTCGTGCTGGCAGCGATCTTCCAATCCTCAGCGCAAACGTCTAAAGACATTTTAGATAAACTCTCTGCAAAGGCCAAAACCTTTAAGACCATCACTGCAGACTTCGCATACACACTGAACAACCCGAAAAGCAACACCAACCAAACCATGAATGGTTCGGTGAAAATCAAGGGTTCCAAGTACTATGTGACCATGAGCAATTTTCAAATCTGGTGCGATGGCAAGACGGTCTGGAATTACAACAAAGAAGGCAATGAAGTAACCATCGACAACCTCGCTGATGTTAAAGATGGCGGTTTTGACCCTGCAGAACTCTTCACCATTTGGGAAAAGAACTTCAAGCACGAGATGAAAAACGCCAATGCAACGGTAGATGGTGTTGCCTGTTATCAAATCGCGTTGTACCCTAATGATGCGAAGAGCAAGGCTTATCACACCATTATCCTGAACATTGATAAAGCGAAAATGGAGGTACTCAAAGCCGAAATCAAAACAAGAGAAAACGCTACCATCACTTACAAAGTGAAGAGCTTCAAAACGACCAATGAAATTGCAGACGGAGAATTCATCTTTAACAAAGCGAAATTCCCCGGAGTTGAAGAAATCGACAATCGCATTTAAAAAGCAATACAAAAAAAAGGGCCGCTATCTGCGGCCTTTTTTTTTATCTGTTTTTATCTCTTATTGCTTTGTTCCGGTAGCGGTGCAAGCATCTGTTGAGTTATCAGGGAAAGTGAGGGTGTAGGTTATTGTCAGCAAGCTGCCATTGATTTGACCGGTTCCAACAATACCCCAGTTCTGTCCATTCAATGCGAAGTTTTGCTGAGCAATGTTCAGCGTTGTTCCACTCACTGTAGCACTGATAGTGCTGCCTGTAAGCGCTGCAAAGTTGCTGAGGAGGACTTTGGTCACGCCCGAACTTGATGTGCCAATGTTGCAGGTGTAGCTGTAAGTTCCGCTGGTACAGCTTTCGTTAAAGTTATAAGTCGAGATGAACTTAGCGCGTTGCTCTGTTCCGCAATCCGCGCCTTCGTAACCGGCAGCGCAAGCGCATGTACCTTCGTTACATGTTCCTCCGTTGAGACACGATACATCCGCACAGGGATCTTCCGTACAAGAGACGACTGACAAGGTTACCAATGTGAATACCATTAAGGTAAGTTTCTGCAGTGTTTTCATAGAAATGGTTTTGATTAATGAACGCGAAAGTACCTTATCCGATGGCCTTATTCTCATTCATCGTCACCCAATCCACGTCCTTTCTTAGAAAGCTAAGCGTTTTCTCTTCCGAAGATTCCTTAGC
>CANHYZ010000314.1 GCA_947464885.1 Flavobacteriales bacterium | reverse complement strand
TGGACGGAATCGTTCAGCGAGGGGGATGTTGTTCATGCGTCACCAAAATTAACCGTTGCGGTCGGAAGGGTCCAACAAATCCGGTCTTCGTTCACGCGTCTTTTTAATAGCCTCGCTCATGCGCCATTCTTCAATCTTGCCGAAGTGCCCGCTGAGCAGCACGTCCGGAATTCCCCAACCCTTGTATTCAGCGGGACGCGTATACACCGGTGGTGCGAGGAGGTCGTCCTGGAAAGAATCGGTTAGTGCGCTGGTTTCATCGTTCATCACGCCGGGTATCAGGCGCACAATGGCATCCACCACTACTGCCGCCGCCAGCTCACCACCGCTGAGAACATAGTCTCCAATGGAGATTTCGCGCGTGATGAAATGATCGCGCACGCGCTGGTCAACACCTTTATAATGACCACAGAGTAATATTATATTCTCTTTCAACGAGAGTGTGTTGCATGTACGCTGATTGAGCCGCTCGCCATCGGGCGTGAGGTAAATGATCTCGTCATACGCTCGTTCGCTCTTCAATTTGGTGATAAGGTCGTCGATGGGTTGAATCGTCATTACCATACCCGCACCACCGCCGAACTGGTAATCGTCGGTTTGCTTTTGCTTGGCCGTACTGTAATCGCGGATATTATGGATGTGAATCTCACAAATACCCCGTTCCTGCGCACGCTCCAGAATACTATCGGCAAATGGCCCGTCGAGCAGGCGTGGAAGAAGCGTGAGAATATCGATGCGCATGGTGTGGGCTATTTACGGGCGCAATTTAGGGAGAGGATTGCAGGATTGCAGGATTGTAGGAGTATAGGATTGTAGGATTGTAGGATTATAGGGGCGTCAACCACGCCTGCGGTTTTGAACGCGAAGGCACCTCTGCGCCATTGCGGTTAAAAATTCAGAATCAGAAACAGAATGAGAAACAGAATGAGTTAATGGGTATTAGGCTCACCTCATCCCTCACCCTTCACCCCTCACACCTCACCCCTTCAATAAGGCGGTTGCTTCGGCTGATTATCCAACACCTCCTCAATCTGAAGCATCACTGCATCGGTGAGCAATGGCACTGCGGAAGTAGCCTTTAGGTTGTGCTCGAGCTGCTCTGGCTTGGAGGCTCCGAGTATAACAGTCGAAACGTTCGGATTCTTTAAACACCAACCTATGGCCAAGTGCGCCAATGAGATCCCTAAGTCGTCGGCCAAGGCCTTCAGCTTGCGCACTTTGTCGTAGTTCTCTTCGATGAAGGTCTTCTCGGCAAGCCAGCTGAGTTCATCGCGCTGCAAACGGGTGTCGCTTGGTTTCTGATCAAGGTACTTTCCACTCAAAAAGCCTGAAGCCAGCGGACTCCAGATGGTGGTGCCCAGCCCTACAGTCTTATATATCTGACTGAACTCCACCTCCACCTTGCGGCGGGTGAGCATGTTGTATTGAGGCTGTTCCATCGCAGGACCAATGAGGTTATAACGCTGCGCCACCATATGTGCTTCCATGATTTCCTGTGCACTCCATTCGCTCGTTCCCCAGTAAAAGATTTTCCCTTGCATGATGAGCTGATGCATCGACCACACGGTTTCCTCGATGGGTGTTTCTTTATCGGGACGGTGACAGAAATAGAGATCGAGATAATCGACCTGCAAGCGTTTAAGCGCTGCCTCGCACGCCTCCACGATGTGTTTGCGGTGCAATCCACGCTGCGTTGGCAATTTGCCGCCTGCTCCGAAGTACACCTTGCTGCTCACGGTATACGTGTCGCGCGCCCAGTTGCGCTTCTTCAGGATATCGCCCATCACCTCCTCGCTTCGACCCGCAGCATACACCTCCGCATTATCGAAGAAATTTACCCCATGGTCGTAGGCGATGTCCATCAGGCGCTCCGATACGCTGTTGTCAATCTGATTCCCAAACGTGATCCATGAGCCGAAGCTCAATTCACTCACTTTGAGTCCTGTTTTTCCGAGTCTGCGATATTCCATAGCATTAATTTTTGAGTGCGGGCAAATATCCGCAAGGATTAGAAATTACGGATGACAGATGACAGATGACGGATTGAATGAACACCCACCCCTCGCCCCTCGCCCTTCGTCCTTAGTCCTTAGTCCTTCCATACAACCTTCCTCCCTATCTTAGCGTCTTGCATTCGCTACCAACCTATGAAATCGCTTTTCGTCATCTCATTTATTCTCGGCTCTGTCATGGGAGCTTTTGCTCAAAGCGATTGCAACAGCGCCATTTCTGTCTGTAATTTCATCTATGACGAGACGAATTCTCCCGCAGGAACCGGAGCAGTTTTCGAAACCGCACCCGGAAGCTGCCAGACCGGAGGTGAATTCAATAGCGCCTGGTACATTTTCTCTCCTCAAACCGATGGACTGTTTGGTTTTTCACTGCAACCCAATAGCGGTGATGATTATGATTGGTCCTTGTTCGACATTACCACCAACGGCTGCGCTGGCATTAACTCAGGTCTTTCGCCCGAAATCAGCTGCAACAGTTATGGAGAAAATGCGGGTATGGTCAACGGACCAACGGGCATTAGTACTGCTAACGGAGGCACAGGAAGTTCCAATGGCCCCGGGAATGCGTCTGGACCGCCCTTCAATGAAGATGTGTTAGTTACCGCCGGAAATGTCTACGCCCTTCTGGTTATGAACTTCAGTGCTACGCTCGACGGCTACGCCCTTGACTTCGGTGCCACCGCCGTCAGCATCTTCGACAATACGGCTCCTGTTATTGATAACATCACCACGAATTGGTGCACGGGTGCTGTTACCATTGAACTATCCGAAGAAATTGATGTCAGTACCCTCACCGCCGGGGATTTCCTGTTAAGCGACCCGACGTATTCCGTAACCGCATTCACCACGGCCACACCTGATCTTTCGTCACAACTGCAATTCACCATCGGGCCCGCACCCATTGCTCCCGGAACGCAGTTGCAACTCTCAACGATTAATGGTGAAATACTGGCTGATATCTGCGATAATGAAGTATTACAACCCATCGACTTAGACTTAAGAGGCAACTTCTTCTTTGATGTGGACACCACGCGCGGTTGCAATGCCGTGGGGGCATCCATGAATGTCGGTCTGGTTGGCGGTAATGTCAATAATCCCGTGACGTTATTATTAGATCTCGCTCCCCAGCCCTCAACCTATGTGGATGGTTTACCCAGCGGCATTTATGACGTAATGATTACCGACAACATCGGGTGCAGCCGCGATACCATCATTGAACTCGTATCACTCAACCCGACTGTTACCATGCCGGCCGATGTTGTGCTCTGCAGTATGTCAGAAACGTTTACCGCCATATTTACCGGCGGCCTAATTCTATGGGATGCACCTGCGGGAGTTACCGTGAGCCTGCCTCCCTCCGGCACAACACTCATTACGGCCGATAATCCCGGGACCTACTTGATTTCGGCTACGGTCAACGACAATGGTTGCGAAACCACAGGAACCTTCAGCGCCACGTTTAACTATCCTCCGGGATCTTTTACTACAGTTGAAAACGCAAGTTGTTTTGGTATATGCGACGGCC
>CANHYZ010000313.1 GCA_947464885.1 Flavobacteriales bacterium | reverse complement strand
GGAACCTATACCATCACGCTCTCTTTGCCGCCTCTAGCAGGAGGCTACACCATTGCTTATCAGCGTTGTTGCAGAGCCAACGGTATTGAGAATCTCGCATTCGATCAGCAAGGAATGACGTTAGTTGCGACTATTCCTGATGTAACTGCTTTGGGCGGTAACAATAGCTCAGCTCGTTTCGCAGAGCTACCTCCGGTGACCCTTTGCAGGAACTCGGAATTCTTCTTCGATCACGGAGCTACAGACCCTGATGGGGATGAGCTCACCTACTCGTTCTGCAATCCATACAGTGGAGCGTCTGCAGATTTTCCGGCGCCGAGTCCGCCTGATGGTCCACCCTACAACTCTGTTTCCTGGGCTGGCGGATTCAATGCTAACGACCCGATTACCGGTGCTGCCAACTTCACCATCGATCCTGTAACTGGATACTTGACCGGCACACCAACAGCTTTGGGAAATTACGTGGTCGGTGTTTGCGTCAGTGAATACAGGAATGGCGTGCTAATCAACACCGTTCGCCGTGATTTTCAATACCGTGTGATTGAGTGTGAATCGGCAGAGCCTGATTTTCCAACAATGGCTGAGAACCCTTCATTCTCGCTTTGCTCAGGATTATCGGTGACTTTTGATAATTTGAGTACAGCTTCCGGCAGTACCTTTTTTCACTGGGACTTCGGCGTAGTTGGAATAGACAATGACACCAGTAATGTTCCCGAGCCGACATTTACCTTTCCTGAGCCCGGGATTTATGAAGTTGTGCTGACGTCGAACCCGGGATGGCCCTGCGAAGACACTGCAGCGCAATATTATACGGTATACCCTCCTGTGGTGCCTACGATCTTGAATACGACAACCTCAACCTATGATTGCATTAATCTACAGGACACCTATGATTTAACGGTTACCGGCGACTATACTGATGCTGCGTCTATCCTATGGAATTTCGGTCCGGGTGCCTCGCCGACTTCCTCAACGGATGACGTGGCAGGCAATGTGGTATTTCCTGCAGGCGCTACCCAATGGGACATAAGTGTTACCGTGCAAGAAAACGGATGTGTGGGAACCGATACACAAACCATCATCAACCAACCGGATCCTGTGGCAATCATTCAACCTCAGAATGTTTTTTGCCAGGGACTGGAATACACCTTTACCTCCAATTCAATTGGCGCTGCAACTATAGATTGGGATTTTGACGGCAACGGTCTGGCCGATTTAGGAAATCCGAATGCCCCAACGTTTACCTATGCGCTAGCCGGCACCTACGATGTGCAGTTGATTGTTACATCACCAGAGGCCTGCAACGACACAGCTATGAGCGTGTTTGAAGTTTCCGAATTACCCGCACCCTACTTCGTTCGACCGCCTGCACAGTGCCTAGAGAACAACAGTTTTTCTTTTCAAGCCACCGGTGCACAGACACCCTCTCCTTCCTTCAACTGGAGTTTCGGTCCTTCTGCATCGCTAACCTCCAGTGCGCTTGCAGCTCCGTCAGGAATTTCGTTCGATTCGGCCGATATTCACCCTATCACCCTGACCATTACTGAAAATGGTTGTGCGGTTTCGTATACGGATTCAATCGCCGTTGCACAGCATATACTGCCTGACTTCGGTGTGGCCACCACGAGTGGTTGTCCTGGCCACATCGCCAGTGTGATGGCCGTTACGGAGTCGGTTGTTCCGGTCTATTACGTTTGGGATTTTGGTAACGGTGAAACCTCGAACCAAAGCATTGCGACTCATGCGTACGAGCTGCCCGGTTCTTACGCCATTAGCGCCACAGCATTTACCAATGAGGGGTGTTATGATAATTTGACCATTACCTTCCCCAACGCGGTCACCATCTACCCCAACCCGGATCCGTCGTTTACGATTTCACCGCAGATTATGGATATCACTGATGCTGTCTGCGCGATTTCCGCCGTCTACCAAGATGGGGATTGTAATTTCTTCATGTCGGATGGAGGAACCATCGAAGACTGCGAAACGGAATACAGCTGGGTAGAGGCCGGAATTCACACCATTACGCACTACGTCACCAGCCCGCAAGGATGCACCTCCAGTGCCACAGGAGAGGTGCTAATCAATGGCTCCACTTTTTACGCTCCTACAGGATTTACCCCAAACGACGATGGCATCAACGACTTTTGGATTCCCGTAATGACAGGAATGGCTTCTTTTCGATTGGAAATCTTCAATAAATGGGGGGATTTAATCTTTTCCACCACCGATGTTAACATTCCATGGATGGGTCAAGCATACGGAGGTGACCACTATGTCCCCAATGACCTTTACCATTTCAGAGTAACGACAAAGGATCTCACGCAGCGAACCCGTGAATTTTCGGGGTCGTTTTTGATGACCCGTTGATAGTTGTCAATTTTTCCCATAACCGTAACTTGCTGAAATAAAAAAATTTGTATATCCGTATACAGATTATATATTTGGCTTCTAAGATGTATAACTAGAACAGCTTAACCTCATCTACTCATGAACGACGGCTACAAAGAGGATGTATTTTCTACATCCGTCAGAGCGGGGAAACGCACTTATTTCTTCGACGTAAAAGCAACGCGTGGCAACGATCTTTTCATGACCATCACCGAATCAAAGCGTGTGGGTCATGAAAACGACGGACCTGTGCATTACGAAAAGCACAAAATCTTTCTCTACAAAGAGGATTTCGATGGTTTTGCCGATGGTCTGCAACGTGCGATTGATCACATCCGCAGCTTGCAAGGCACCGGTGAATTCCGCACGGCCGATAGCAATCGAAAGAACATCAACGAGCTAACCGGAGAACACCAGGAGGACTCCAATTTGTCCACCAACTTTAACTTTGATGATCTCGGTGAAGATCATTAAGTGAGACATCTTTAAGACTTGATTTTTCTGTTATTCATAACGGGCCGCATTTCGCGGCCCTTTTTGTGTTGTAACATTGCATCATTATGGCAAACAGCAAAGGAACGCTCTATTTGATACCGAATACATTAGGCGGTGGCACTGACAAATACGTCACCACGCAGCTTCAACGTATCTGCGCAGGGACGGAAACATTTATCGTCGAGGAAATCAAAAGTGCTCGCCGTCTTTTGCGCCATGCCGGTGTCAGCCGACCGCTGGATGAATTGGAGTTTCTCTCCTTGAATGAACATACCAAGGCAAATGATCTTGATGAGCTGCTCAAGCCTCTTTTGGAGGGGCGTGATGTTGGACTCATCAGTGAGGCGGGCTTGCCCTGTGTGGCCGATCCGGGCAGTGTTGTCGTAGAGCTGGCGCATGAGCATGGCATCAAGGTCGTTCCTTTGGTTGGCCCCTCCTCTATTCTGATGGCTTTAATGTCCAGCGGCTTTAACGGTCAGCAATTCACATTCAACGGCTATCTTCCGCGTGAACGCTCGGAAAGAAGCCGAAAAATCCGTCAACTCGAACAACTGGCCCTTTCAGGAATCACCCAGCTATTCATGGATGCCCCTTATCGCAACAATCAGGTATTAGACGATCTGCTACAGACCTGTCGTATGGATACCAAACTGTGCATTGCCTCTAACATCACCTGC
>CANHYZ010000312.1 GCA_947464885.1 Flavobacteriales bacterium | reverse complement strand
TACAATTCGTACGTGCCGATAATCTTCTGAACAAAAATAAAGGGTTCCTTGGCATGACAATACCCATGCTTGACACATGGCATCGTATAGTATTTTTCTTGTTGTTTTAACAAAAGAGCCTCTGCAACTTCACCGTCCCAAACCGTGTCACGCATGCCAAGCTCGCGAGCCAGATTCTGCGCATCAATGACATGGCCCTGTCCAATGTTGTAACTGGCCAAAACGAATTTGGTGCGCTCCTGCGGATCAGGTACACGGGGTTCCCACATTTTTATCAGATACTGGAGGTACTTAACTGCAGCTTCAACACTGCATTCGGGCGTCGGTGTGCCACTGCAACCAAAGCGTTTGGCAGTTTGAGGCATGAGTTGCATCAAGCCATAGGCGCCGCTCCAGGAGTGCGCATTGGGATTGAAATGCGATTCGTGGTAGGCAATGGATGCCAACATCTGCCAATCCCAATTCAATCGCGGAGCGAATTTGCGGAAAAGTGAATCGTAGGGAGAAATATCGCCCGGTTGCACCTTCGGTAAAACAAAGCCCCCCGGCCGTTCCATCGGCTCATCCGTGAAGTATTTGGCGTAGGTCTTATCCAATCGTGTTTTGACATCCTTTTGGCCCAGCCATTCATTCAGGGCCTTGAGTAATTGCGGTGAACTTTTGCGCACAGCCCAACCGATCTCCTGAGCCCCGCTGATGGCGATGCTTATGTCGATATAGGGGTAGTCATTCAGTTCCATCACCGCAAGATTTTCATCGGTGATGGTCGCAGGAATGGCACCATCATCAACGAGTCGAATAAGGTCGTCGGTACTGATTTCTCCGGGTGCATCCTCAATGTGCATGGGCAGGGCGCTCCTTGAACCGATGGCCTCCAATTGCTCGTAGAAGGATGAATAACGATGAACCCAGATGGGCAAGAGGTGTAGCTCAGTTGTGTCGTGAATGGCCAACCCGGTTGAGCCGTCGGAACTTTCAATGGCGCGCTGAACCAGCACTTGACGTGTGGAATACAACGGTTTGGTGAATGAGACAAGATTAAGTCTTGTGGGTGTAATCGTCAAATTACTCGCCGCCAAATCAGCCTCTCCGCTCAGTAAAAGCTCTAGCATCTTGTCGACATCATCAATCAACTTTACTTCCAGTTTCAACCCCAAGCTGCGCGCGAAAGCGGATACCATCTCGTAGTCAAAACCGCGTGCCTCGTTTCGATAGAGGTAATAAGTTGATGCACTGTTCTCCGTTAGCATGATTAGCGAACCTCTGCGGCGAATAGAGTCGAGGTCAATTACAACCTCTGCCTGCTCGCGCGCCTTTCGCTTGGACGCTGTGTCAAAGCAACCGGAACAAACCATAAGCATTGCTGTCATCAAGCAAATCGAAAGTCCTATGGTGCCATGCTGTCTCTTCAACTTTTAGTGCGATTACAAATTAGTCAGCCCTAAAAATAAAAAACCCTCGGCAAAAACCGAGGGCTTTTTACGTAAGCGGTTTTGGATGAATAAAAATAATTACTTTTTCATAAACTTCTCGGTTCTGTCGTCGTAGCTGACCCAGTATTCACCGCGAGTAAGCGCCGTGCATTCAATGCTCGTGCCTCTCCCGCGCTTCACTACCTGACCAAACACGTTATAGAGCTCGTAAGAAGTTTCAGTGCTAAAGTAAACAGTTTTCGATTTCTTATCGTAACGATGCGTTACAGCTTCAACATTGCTTTTAACTTCACAGTTGGGCGACTTTCTTAAATCACCTTCGAAACTCTTTTGCACAACACGAAATTTGTTGGTGCCGCTGGTAAGTTGCGTTTGGAACTTATAAATGTTTTTGGTGTTGGTTCCATTACCTAAAACTTCTCCAAGGTTCACCCATTTATTCCACTTATATTGTTGAACAATAAAGGGAATCTTTCCCATCTCGCTGGTTGTTTCCCAAATCAATGAGCCATTGATGCCACATTCGATTTTAGTGCAAACAAAGCTTGGAGACGGTTCGAGAGCCCCGGGATTGAGAATTTTCGGCGTGCATCCATCTTTATGTTTGATGAGAATGTTGACCGGATCACCGTTTTTCAGGCCGTAAATAGTCAGGTCAATTTCAAAAGCCTGCGTATTGATTTCGTCGGTTGTAAGCAATCCATTGACGAGTACCTCATAGATACAATAGCCAATACCATCGGTAGAAGCCGCATTAATGACGAAGATGTTGCGTTGCTGATAACGACCCTCCAACATGATTGTGGCCGCAGAGGATGCCGTGTGCAAGGCCACAAGCAACAAAAGGGATAAGGCATGTTTGAATAAACAAGACTTCATATGCGGGATTGAAATCGGGTGTTTAAAGGTTCTTTTTTTGGCTAGGGCGCAAAAGTATCATATTTCACGTTTGCAGCCGATAGTAATTCAGGAAAAAATTCATCAAAAGTGGAAATTACGGCGGTCTCATGAAGCTCAAATGCCTCCCATGCGCGATGCAAGGGATTAACCAACGGAATGCGCTTCGACATCTGCAATAAAATTTCGGCTGTGCCTTGCGTGCCGGCATACATGTTCATCCAATCATGCTCAAGCATTTTATCAAGAATGTATTGCCGCTTTTCGGATAAGTGAACACGATTTGAACTCAATGTGCTGTAAATGCCGGCAATGCTCTCATTACGCTCGTTTTGAAAATGCGATTCCCAGCGAAGGGATAAACAATGATCAAAGAGAACATCCAGCGCTACCCCTGCGAATTTACCCAGCGATGGATAAAGCCTTGATTTAAGAAGCAGGACAGCCGCATGATGGTCAGTGAAGTCATCAATGAAACGATGAAGCAAGATGCCCCGCTGAATTTCCGCATCGTATCGCATCCATTGATTGCCCTTCACATCATCGGCGATGAATTGCCCGACCATTACGGGAGCATTTTCAAACGACAATACGGCATGGGCTAGGTAGTTCATTACGATTCTTTGGTGTAAAAATACCGGTTTGCTAATGAAGTGTTCGTGAAGCGTTTGCGTAATTTGCACGCTTGAATTGCTAACCAAAACCAAACTGCTTTGACACTAATTAAATCTATTTCCGGCATACGCGGAACTATGGGGGGAAAGGAAGGTGACGGCCTTACACCGATAGATGTCGTGAAGTTCTCGGCATCATTCTGTGCCATGATTCAACGTCAAAACGAAACTTCAGCCGTGAAAATCATAGTTGGTCGTGACGCTCGCATCAGCGGCTCAATGGTCAATGCACTGGTGTGTAACACCTTGGTGGGCATGGGTGCGCATGTCATTGATGTTGGACTGAGCACTACGCCGACCGTCGAAGTTGCTGTGCCCATGGAAGGTGCGCACGCCGGAATTATTCTCACGGCAAGTCATAACCCTAAGCAATGGAATGCCCTGAAATTACTCAATGCAAAGGGAGAGTTCATTTCTGCTGCAGAGGGACAGGAGGTTCTGGAACTCGCCGCATCCGGTGACGTTGCCTTTGCAGCCATTGATGCCCTGGGAAAAATTGAGTCCAAAGATTATCTCGATATTCATATTCAGGAAGTCCTGAAACTTCCATTTGTGGACCGCGAGGCTATTGCAAAC
>CANHYZ010000311.1 GCA_947464885.1 Flavobacteriales bacterium | reverse complement strand
CCGCTCGGCGCGTGTTTGATTGTCTATGATGTCGTAACAGGTGAATCAATGCAATTGACCACCGGCGCTATCATGTCGATTACGGTGAACGAGCCTTATTTCGGCGAACGTTTGGTGATTCGCAGCACGCCTGCTGTTGATGCGGTAGTTACTGCAGCAACCTGTCATGGTGCCAACGATGGTACTATTGACGTAAGCGTTCCAACCGGAAACTGGTCTGTTTCATTAAGCGCCATGGAAGGATTTGAATACCTTGCTTCAACGTCTACAACCTTTGATCACCTGGCTTCTGGTCAGTACTTGCTTCAGGTAACAAACGATGTTTGCGGAACGTCTTCCATGATTGTCGATGTTGCTCAGCCATTGGAAGTAAACACCGTTATTTCAGGATCAAACTATGTGGAGTGTAATCAAGGACAGGACGGAATGATTTCGTTCGAAGTTGAAAATGCAAACTGGTTTACCTACGACGTTCGCAACAGTGCCGGTGAGATTATTCGCAGTGGCGAGGTAGAAGGCTCACAAGCTTGGGTTGATGGCTTAGTGGCCGATCATTACGAGTTGTCGGTCTATACTACCTGTTCGAATGAAGTTATTTCCGTTGATTTACGTGATGCCGATGCGAACGCCATTACAGCGGTCGTGCCTGTGGTTTCCATGATAAGTGAAGAAACCGCCATGGTTAGCCTGAGCGCAGAAACAACGCATTCTGCAAATTGCACTTGGACATTATCCAATGGAATTCAGGCTACCGGTAACACCGTGCAATTCGAGGCTGCTGCTGACGCTGCAATAGCGTATCAAGTAGTCTGTGATGGTGTTTGTCCGGTTACCGCCTCCGGTGTTGTAAATGTCAACACTACCGTTCTGAGCAACCTCGAGCAAAGCGCAGCTGCACCGTTTGTATTTGCTCAAACAGAAAGTCAGATTCAATTGACTTGCGCAGGAAACACAGCTTCGACCCTGATTGCTCGCGTGTTTGACGCACAAGGACGCTTGGTCACTCAACGCACCTTTGTATCAGCAGGTGGACATCTGGAGACGTTCGATACTTCAGAATGGAGTAAGGGCGTTTATACCTTGTCGATTGAACAGCATGGCGCGAAACTTTTCAGCCGTGCGTTTACAAAATAAAATGTTGGAACAACATGAAACGAACCCCGCAACAGCGGGGTTTGTTTTTATGTTTACCGAAGCATGAACAGGTACGCCGTCATAGTCGCCGCGGGCAACGGAATGCGCATGGGCGCTCCGATTCCAAAACAGTTTTTGGAAGTCGGCGGTAAGCCGATTCTCATGCACACCTTGAATCGTTTCGTGGCGTTTGATGCTTCAATCCGATTGGTGGTTGTGTTGCACCCTGACTATGTAGAGTTTTGGCGTTCGTTATGTGAAAAGCATGATTACAGCGTGCCACACGCCATTGTTTCCGGTGGAAGTGAGCGTTTTTTCTCTGTGCAGAAGGCCATCCACTCGCTAGTGAATACAGAAGACGCCATCGTCGGCATTCACGATGCCGTGAGGCCTATGGTGAGTGTCGCTACCATTGAACGCTGCTATGCAACGGCGCAGGCAATGGGAAGCGCAGTGCCCTGCATCTCAGTCAACGATAGCATGCGCATTGTTGATGCGGATGGAAATCGGAGTGTTGATCGCTCAGCACTGCGCATTATACAAACGCCGCAATGCTTTAGCTTGAATCTGCTTCGTCGCGCGTTCGCTCAGGATTACAACGCTGCGTTTACCGACGATGCGTCGGTGGTTGAAGCGTTGGGTGAAAGCATTGAGCTCGTCGAGGGAAACCGCGAAAACATCAAGGTCACAACACCGGAAGACATGCACTGGCTGAACCTGTTATTGACGATTTAGTTGACTTAAGCAACGGGTTTTTCCGATACTCCCAGGTACTCAAAACTCATCCAGGGCCATACGCTTTTCTTGCGGCAGAGCAGGATGAGCGCAACGAAAAGTGCGGAGCTGGCGAAGTAGAAAAGGGAAGAACTCAATAGGCTGTTTTCAGGTGTTTGCAAGGTTCCGTGCCACTGGAAAAGGAGGTATGCCGAGGCGTTATTGACGAAGTGAGCCAGTATTGCCGTCCACAAACTTCCGCTCCAGATGACCAGATAACCCAACACGGCGCCCATCAATAACCGCGGAAGGAAGCCATAGAACTGCATGTGAATCAAGCTGAACAGTGCCGCAGTAATCCAAATCGAAGCGTGAATGTTGCGCGTCATTTTCCCCAACAGCGGCATCAGCACACCTCTGAAAAGCAATTCTTCGCAGATGGCCGGAATGACCGCGATGCTTAAGAAAACAACCCCCGGTTGAAGGCCTGTTTTGGGATCTAAAAAAAGGAGTGTCATACGCTCGGCTAATTCCTCGGTTGGCTTGAAAGCAGCTTCCAGCGATGAGCCGGCCGGAATCAACCATTCGTTCATCAATCCCGAAATATCAATGAGAGGGGTTGCCGATAGTATCAAGATTGGCGCAACAAATAGCACAATGCCGGGTTTCTTGAGCATGAGATTGTGAACGTTACCGGTGCCGAAAAGCAGGAGATATGCGATAACAGGAAACCCGAATCCGATGATTTGCGTGATGTTGTTCATCCAAATGAGGGCGAGGGCATGATCGGCTTCAGGATTGGCCAAAACACCGGGTAGTTCCTCCAGCGGTATAGCGAACACTGTTGTTCCAACGCCCATGGCGAGGATGGTGCCGAGGCCAACGCAAGTGAGTGTGAGCGCGCAAAACAGGATAAATTGAGGTCCCGCGGCAAGTCCTTTCATCAGTGAGTTCATGATACAAATTAAGCAAAGTATCTTTGCACCGCCGAAATGATTAAGATTGGTAACATATCGCTTCCGGATTTTCCGCTTTTGCTTGCTCCGATGGAGGATGTAAGCGACCCGCCCTTCCGTCTGGTTTGTAAGGAAAACGGAGTGGATATGATGTATACCGAATTCATCAGCAGTGAGGGGTTGATTCGTGATGCGGCCAAGAGCAGAATGAAGCTCGACATCTTCGAATATGAGCGCCCTATTGGCGTGCAGATCTTTGGAAGCGACACGGAAACCATGGTGAAGTGCGCTGAGATTATTGAAGCCACCAATCCGGATTTGCTGGATATCAACTACGGCTGTCCGGTGAGCAAGGTCACGTGCAAGGGCGCCGGCGCGGGTATTTTGAAGGACATTCCTAAAATGGTGTCGATGACGGAGGCTATCGTGAAAGCAACCAAGCTTCCCGTAACGGTGAAAACACGTTTGGGATGGGATGAGGAGAGCAAGAATGTAGTGGAGGTCGCTGAACGTCTTCAGGATATCGGTATACAGGCGCTAACCGTTCATGGCAGAACGCGCGTGCAGATGTACAAGGGCGAAGCAGACTGGACGTTGATAGCGAAGATCAAGGAGAACCCGCGCATGCGTATTCCTTTGTTTGGCAACGGTGATATCGACTCTCCCGAAAAGGCAGTAGAGTATAAGAACAAGTATGGCGTTGATGGCATCATGATCGGCCGTGCGAGTATCGGTTACCCCTGGATTTTCAACGAAATCAAACATTATGTGAGCACCGGAACGAAAATGCCGCCTCCAACCAT
>CANHYZ010000310.1 GCA_947464885.1 Flavobacteriales bacterium | reverse complement strand
TGAGTACCATTGCCCATACCATTGATTTTGATGTGGCCAACGATATCACTTCAGATAGCTCACAGTTCAATGATCCTTTTCACGGCAAGGAGGCTGTTGCAGCTTGGGTCATGGAGGAATTGTGGGAGGCGCACCTCAATCAAAGCGCTTCCCATTAATGCGTGAGGTTATCCAAAACGACTGGAAAACGGCGTAAGATTCGTTACTCGTTCGCAGTAATTCTCAGCACCATCAAACCATCTCTAATCGGAAGCAGGACATTTTCCACCCGAGGATCTTCCGTAACACGACGATTAAGCTCCTTCATCACGCGTGTTTCAACATCATTTGGGTGAGGCTCATGGAGCACTTTTCCCGACCACAGCACATTATCGATGAGGATGATTGCGCCCGGCTTCAGTCGCGCCATGAGCAGGTCGTAGTAATGCAAATAGTTCTCTTTGTCGGCATCCATGAAGACCAAATCAAAATCGAGCGGCAACAGGGGAATCAGCTCCCGTGCATCGCCGAAATGGCGTTCGATTTTATGGCCATGCGGTGAGGGCGTGAAATACTTGTCTTGAATCCACTGAAGTTCGTCGTTGATATCGATGGTGATCAAACGCCCGTCGGCAGACAGCCCCTCTGCCATGCAGAGCGCCGAATAACCGGTGTAGGTTCCAATTTCGAGAATCGTTTTGGCGCGCATCATCTGCACCAGCATCTTCAAGACGCGGCCTTGCAGATGCCCGCTGAGCATGCGCGGATTGATGACCTTCTGCCACGTTTCACGGGTTAGTTGCTGCAGCAATTCCGGTTCGGGCTTGGTGTGTGCGTCGGCGTAGCGGTCGATATCTTCGGGGAGGAAGTTCATGAATGCAAAGGTATGAGGGATTAGGGGTGAGGGGTGAGGTATTGGGGACTGAGGACTGGGGATTGGGGACTGGGGGCTGACTAATAGGTAATTGGTAATGGAAAATAGTTAATGGGTATTAGGCTCAGCTCATCCCTCACCCTTCACCCCTCACCCCTACTTCCCTACCTTTGCCACATGCTCAAAAAAACAATCCTGTTGCGACTGGCCATTGCCACGTTAATTGGGATGCCGCTTGTGGCTATTGTGGTTGACCGTTTTTCGGAAACGGTCAATTTACAATTGGCCATTACCGGCGACTCGAACTTTGGAGGTCAATTCTTGTGGGGAAGTATCGCAGGCCTGGCTATTGCCGTTGGGGCGCATGTTTTGATTGCCTCTCCGCTGTTGAATAAGGTAAACTCCTCCTATGCGCGCATGCTCGGCCGGTTTCGGCTGACCTTGAGCGAAATTGTTCTCATCTCCATGTGCGCGGGTGTAGGTGAAGAGATGCTCTTCCGTGGAGCCGTCCAGCCTTTTCTGGGAATCCCCATCACATCCATACTGTTTGTTGCCATTCACGGTTACCTTAATCCGCGCGACTGGCGCTTATCGATTTACGGTGCGTTTATGACGCTGGGAATTGCGTGGCTTGGCTATCTGGCTGAAACTCGCGGACTGATGAGCGCCATGATTGCGCATACCCTCATCGACGTATACTTGCTGCTGTATATGCAACATACGGCGAAGTCAATACCAGTCACACACAACCCTGATTTGATAGACTTTCCGGAGGAAGAAATAGAATAAAACTTTGCGCCTCTTTGCGCCTCTGCTGTTTTTGAAATTAACCGCAGAGGAAGCAGAGAAATAGAACATTTTAAGTGATGCCCAAACCAAAATCAAATTCACTCGCCGACCTTGGTGGAATGGTGTACTCTACCAATCCCAATTACAAGCCCGATGAAGTAGAAGAGAATAACGAATCCGTTGCGCCTTCTCGTCAAGACTTGCGCGTGTGGTTGGAGAAGAATCATCGCGGAGGCAAAACGGCCACCGTTATCAAGGGCTTCATCGGTAGCGCCGATGACCTGGAAACACTCGGCAAAACACTCAAGACCAAATGTGGTACCGGCGGCACGGCCAAGGATGGTGAGATTATTATACAAGGCGACCACCGCGACAAGATCATGACCATGCTTGCGCAACTCGGTTACAAAGCCAAAAAAGCAGGATCATAACATGAACTTATACCCCAAAACTCCGTTCCGAATCTCCATCAAAACCCTTCAAAACCTGGAGGACGTGCTGATGGGCGAACTTCGCGAACTCGGAGCAACAGACATTGAAGCCGGTAAGCGCGTCGTCCATTGCACCGGTGACATGGGCACGGTTTATAGCTGCAACCTGCACCTGCGCACTGCACTTCGCGTATTGATTCCGATCCTGGAATTTCCCATTCGTCAAGCCGACGACATTCATCGGCAGGCCATGAAATTCGACTGGACCGCATGGCTGGATTTGAATCAGACCTTTGCGATTGATCCGAATGTCAACAGCGAATTCATTCGCCACAGCAATTATGCATCGGTGAAACTGAAAGACGCCATTGCCGATACCTTTAACCGTAAATTCGGTAAACGTCCCAGTGTACATCCCGACCGTCCCGACGTGCTCTTTCACCTGCATGTCGACAACCATCGCGTAACCATCTCTCTCGACAGTAGCGGCGAATCGCTCAACCGCCGCGGTTACCGCTCGCGTGGGGCGCGTGCTCCACTCAATGAAGTGCTGGCTGCCGGCATGATTATGCTTACGGGCTGGCGGGGTGAGAGTCATTTTTACGACCCCATGTGCGGTAGCGGCACACTCGCCATCGAGGCCAATATGATTGCGCGTCGTATGCCGCCGCAAGTGTTGCGTAATGAGTTTGGATTCATGCGCTGGAACTCGTTCGACAAAGGACTTTGGCAGCAGGTAAAACGAAACGCCATGGAACAAATGACCGAGCCAACACATCGCATTTTTGCCTCGGATGCCGATAAATTTCAAATGCGCACGGCGGCGGAGAATATTGAGAATGCAGGATTCGAAGACGACATTGAACTCACCGAGCGCGATTTCATGGAGCTAAAACCGATCAGTGACACCGGCATCATTGTCATGAATCCTCCCTACGGTGAACGCATGGACGAGGAGAACATCATCCCCATGTACAAGGCCATTGGCGACCATCTCAAACACGCATGCGCCGGTCACAGCGCATGGATAATTTCGTCAGATGAAGAAGCATTAAAGCGCGTTGGTTTGAAACCTTCACGTAAATTTTCGTTGATAAACGGAACACTCGCCTGCAAATATTATCGCTTCGATTTGTTCGCCGGCAAACGCAGCGAGCGTCATCAACAACATCCATCCACTGAATCATGAAACCAATCGCACTCATCACAGGAGCTACCTCCGGATTTGGCAAAGCCATTGCGGAGCGCTTTGCGGCCGAACGCTGGAATCTTATACTCACAGGCCGCCGAAAAGACAGACTTGATGATCTTGAGCAACGCCTCAGAGATGAGTTCGGCATTGCTGTTATCACCTTGAATTTCGACGTGCGTTCACTAGAAGAATGTACTACACACCTTGCTCAACTGAGCATCGAATGGCGCGCTATCGAAGTGCTCGTGAACAACGCAGGCCTAGCCCTCGGCAGAGAATCGTTTGTGGAGGGTTCGGTAGATCAATGGAACACCATGATCGACACCAACATCAAAGGATTATTATACATC
>CANHYZ010000309.1 GCA_947464885.1 Flavobacteriales bacterium | reverse complement strand
TTTCCAACTCCACTGCGCAGCGCGGCATAGTTGCTCAATAAAGCGGCGCCCATCATGCCTTTACTTCCTGCAACAATTCCCAGATGGCCGAAGTTCCCCTTGTGATCAAACTTTGAACGGACCTTGAGATCGGCCATGGCATTCATCTCATCATAGTAATACCAATTGCAGGGCGTTTCACGATGAAACGCGCCATCGAGTCCAATGGGCACAAGAAACAGCGTGCCCACAAACGGGTAGTTCTCCGCAAACAACATGGCGCGCTTGGGTGTCTCGATGCACAGGGTGATGGTTGCCTTAACAATCGCACCGGTCTGTTGATCCAATACATCTGCCTGCAGTCCTGAAGGAATATCCACTGCCACCACGGTGCGTTCGGACGCGTTGATGGCCTCAACAACCTCAGCAGCATAGCCGGAAATCGGACGATTCAAGCCGGACCCAAAAAGGGCATCCACGACAACCGCTCCCGGCGGCAATGAGAGTTGAAACTGCTCGTCAACGATGAAATTCAGTGGAACATCCCCATCAAGGCAGAGCTGCAAATTCTCGCGGAAATCCGGTGAACCCGCGGATGAATCTCCCACCACATAAACAACAACCATGTGGTCCTGCTCGAGCAGTGTTCGGGCCATGACTAAACCATCGCCTCCGTTATTGCCCGTGCCGCAGAAAAAAATGTAGAGCGGTGCAGGTGCTTTATCCAACAGCACCTCGGCGCAGGCCTGGGCCGCAACTTCCATGAGCGACAGAGAACGCTCATAGTGTGATTCAATCGTAACGCGGTCCCATTGCCGCATCTGTTCGATGGTGAAAAGCTTCATGTGGATAGTTTATTTGGAGCTATGGAAACCCTAAGATGCGGTCTTTATACCCGCTTTAACATTTTTCAGAAAAATACATTTCACAGACGGACGTTCGCAAGTTTAACCAAGTGGAAAGGTTGGCTGTAAATCACCCCGCTAATTTCCCTTTTGGTAAAATCCGTTGAAGACCAACCATGAGAATCATCATTATCGCCCTTTTTATTCTGGGATTTCAGCACAGCCTATTGGCGCAGCCTCCCATTGCGCTGTACGACAAAACCCGCATATACCGTGAGGCTAACGATTTATTCGATCACGAAAAATATGTAGCTGCGAAAGAAAAATTCCAGGAGTTCATTGCGTTGGAGAAAGATCCGCAGCAAGCCCTGCGCATCAACTCCGAATATTACAACGGGATATGCGCCCTCTATCTTTTCCATAAAGACGCCGAGTATCAGCTCGAGAAATTCGTGCTCGAGCATCCCGATTCACCCTGGAAACTTCATGCCTACTTCGAATTGGCCACCTTCAACTATCAAAAGAAGCAATACAAGAAAACGCTCGAATGGTTTGAGATGGTCGACGAGCGCGACCTCAATGCAGAAGACCGAAACGAACTTCACTACAAACGCGGACATAGCCTTTTTGAAACAGGAAACACGGAAGCCGCTCGTCAAGACTTCTTCGAGGTAAAGCAAGTGGAGAGCGAGTATCAGAAAGCTGCCATTTACTATTACAGTCACATTGCCTATGAGCAAAACGACTTGCAAGTGGCGTTAGACGGCTTTCGCCAGCTTGAAAATGATGAGGCGTTCAAAGGACTCGTACCCTACTACATCACTTACATTTATTACAAGCAGAAGAATTATGACGAGGTATTGAAATACGGCCCGGGTGCTCTGCAACAAGCTGAAGCCAAAAACACCAAACGTGTTCCCGAAATTTCACGCATCATCGGTGATAGTCATTGCATGAAAAAGCAATATGCCGAAGCTGTGCCCTATCTTGAAACCTATCACAAGGCTGCAACCTACGCCGACATTACACGCGAAGACCATTATCAACTCGGCTATGCCTATCATCGCAGTGATCAGTGGCAGAAGTCGATACTGGAGTACGGTGCTGTAACCGACGGCGATGATGAACTTCACCAGAAAGCAGCCTACAATCTGGGGGAATGCTACCTCAAGATCAATCAAAAAGAATACGCCCGCAATGCCTTTGCTGAAGCGGCTGATATGAGCTTCAATCCTGAAATACAGGAAGACGCACTTTTCAATTACTCTAAGCTCGCTTTTGAACTATCCTACAATCCATTTCATGAAGCCATCACGGCTTTGGAGGATTATCTCAACAAATATCCCAACAGCAAAAGACACGACGAGGTCTACGAATTCCTGCTCAATGTCTACATGCGCACCCGCAACTATGAAAAGGCATTGGCTTCGCTCGACAAAATCAAGAACAAGGATGAACGCGTAAAGGAGGCTTATCAGGTGGTTGCCTATAACCGCGGCGTTGAACTTTTTCAAGCAGAAAAATATGCTGACGCTGAGAAATTCTTTGACAAAGTGCCGACCTACCCGATCAACCCGACGGTCAATGCCGACGCCAAATTCTGGAAAGCTGAAATCAGTTATCGCCTCGACGACTACGCCAAAGCAGTGCAGCGCTATGCAGCATTCATCAATGAGCCCGGCGCATACACAAGTGAATTCTATGGTATAGCGCACTACAGCCAGGGGTATGCGTATTTCAAAATGGCCAATGCCGAGGAAAACATGGAAACGGCCACTAGCTGGTACAACAGCGCCAACACAGCGTTTCGCAAATACATCGACGGAAGTCACGGGAAAGAAAGCAAGAAAGTAAGTGATGCGGCTGCCCGCGCCGGCGACTGCTTCTATGTCGCAAAGAACTACGCGCAGGCCATCCTTTATTACGACAAAGCCGTTGAAACCAGCAAGGCAGGTTCAGAATACGCGCTCTATCAAAAGGCCATGTGCTACGGTTATGACGGACAGCCCGAAAAGAAATCATGGGTCCTTAAGAACCTCATTACGGAAAGCCCGAACTCGAAATTTGAAGTCGATTCGAAATACGAAATCGCCAAGACCCTTCTCCAGCAAGACCGCCTTGCAGAGGCCAAAACATACTTTAATGACATCTTAAAAAACTACGCCACCTCACCTTATGCGAAGCTGAGCATGCGCGACATGTGTCTGATCTACGTGAAAGAAGATAATCCGCAGCAAGTCAAGGATGCATGGGTGGCCATCAAGACCAAATACAAAAAGGATCCTGTTGTCTGTGACGCCTATCAAATCTGCAAGGCCGTCCTCATCGAGGACCCTGAATTCCAAAACGACGCTGTTACCATTTGCGGTGCGACGAAAGATGAACTCGAGGAAGATGTTTACCGCAGAGCCGTTAGCTATGTGCAGGATGGCAATTGCGAAACAGGAATAACGAAACTCACCGATTACTTATCACGCTTCCAACCCGCCTATCACGCACTGGATGCGAGCTACTTCCTGGCCAATTGTTACTACGACAAAAATGATTTCAATAAATCACTCGAATACTGCAACTACGTGATTGCACAAGGCAGCAACAATTATCTGGAAGAGTGCCTGGTGATGGCCGCAACCATCGCATACAACAACAAAGATTACTCGCAAGCGCTCACCCACTATCGTGATCTGGAACAAACAGCAGTATCGAAAAATAATGTGCTGGAAGCGCAAATCGGTCTTATGCGCTGCAATTATTTGCTCAATGAATTTGCCGATGCAAAAATGTATGCTGACA
>CANHYZ010000308.1 GCA_947464885.1 Flavobacteriales bacterium | reverse complement strand
TCCTTATCCATCTGAATGGTGGTGGTCCCTCCGCCTGAAGCTGACGGACGGGTTATTTCGAGTTCCTCGCTAATCAACTCATCGTCGGTTTCTTCTTCCGTTTCTTCTTCGACTGCAGCGGGAACCGGCAATTCCTCCATGAGCTCCTCCTCCGGTATTTCTTCCTCTATGATTTCGGGCTCTTCTTCCTCTTCTTCCAGTTCGAAGACAACGCTTTTCTCTTCCCACGGCGCTTCCGGCTCGATGATGGGGGCTTTAACTTCTACCGTGGTTTGGGGAGGAGCATTCACGACTTCGTTGCGCACGACTTGCGGTGCGGCGGCCATGATTGGCTTGACTTCCTCTTCTTCTTCATCCTCTTCCTGTGGCTTTGGTTTAATCAAATCAGCCCACCATTCACTGAAGCGAACCCATGCCGCCTCCACTTGATGATTGAAGTTAAAGATGAGAAATGCCCCAACGGTGAAGAGCAAGAGCATCAGCGTACCCCACCAGCCCAGCGTAAAGGTGGTCCACAGGGTGGCCATGTGGCCGTAGCCCCCAACCAGATTTTGGTTGCAGCTAATTTCAATGGTGCGCTCCAAGCCATCTACCCGGTGATGAAACATAAAACCAATGGCAAGTGGGAAGAAAAACATGGCCAGTGCGGAAAGACGAATGGTCTTCCAGAAGGGCATCAGATCACGCTTTAGCCAAATGCGACAGCCGATTACAAAAATGATCAGTGGCAGAAACAGCGCGCCAAGTCCGAAGTACTTGTTCATGAAGAACCAAGCTACGTGCGCACCGATTTTTCCCATCCAGTTGCTGTAAGGCTCATTCTGACTCAACTGATCCGTGTTCTGACCAAGGATTAACCGTAAATCATGTTCACCGTTGAAGAGATAGGAAACACAGGCCAGTAGCGTAAACACGGAAAAGAGTACCGTGAAAATGCCGAATATTTTCTGAACACGGGGATCACTCAGGAAACCGACGAATCGGGCCCATTTGCCGTCGCCGGAAGGTTTGGATTTCCGTTTTACCTCTTTTGGTTCGGGCAATTCGGGTTCTTCTTGTTTGCTGGTGTTACGGGCCACGGGTGAATTCAGTTAATAGGAAATTACAGCGCAAAGCAGCGCTTCATGCAGATTCTCAAAGCTATCGGACGCAGCGGTAACGCCCGAAACCGTTCCCTCGTCTTTTCAACAGGCAACTGTTAAGGTTGCGCTTGGAATTTTTGAATTGGAATCGACGCGAATGATTTTATTAAGTGTCTGAAAAACAGTCTTTTTATGGGGTTTCATTAAGGCGCGCAACAGAAAATCTCAGCCGGACCGGATCCAAATCGAAAAAAAATAGGCTACTTTTGCTTGAAAAGCGGGAAAAGCGATGTACATTCGCGGCCCCATTTAAGAATTTATAAGACAATGGCAAAGAAAGGAAACCGCGTTCAAGTGATTATGGAATGCACCGAGCACAAAGAGTCGGGCATGCCGGGCACCAGCCGCTACATCACTACCAAGAATCGCAAAAACACTCCGGATCGCATGGAAAAGAAAAAGTACAACCCGATCCTGAAGCGAATGACTGTACACAAAGAAATCAAATAAAACTGAAGCACCATGGCAAAGAAGGTAGTTGCAACCCTGCAGACCGGAAGTGGTAAGAACCACACGAAGGTGATTAAAATGGTGAAGTCGCCAAAATCAGGCGCTTACACGTTTAAGGAAGAAATCGTACACAACGACAATATCCAGTCTTGGTTCACCAAGGCCTAATTTGTCTGTTGATCTCATTAGAAAGGCTTTTCTCCTCGGGGGAAAGTCTTTTTTGTTTATAACCGTTACTAGCGTACTCCATGAATTTTTTCAAACGTCTCTTTTCTTCTGAGAAAAAAGAAAGCCTCGATCAGGGTTTGGAAAAAACCCGCACCGGTTTCTTTTCGAAGCTCGCTAAAATCATCGTCGGCAAAAGTCAGGTCGACGACGAGGTGCTGGACAACCTGGAAGAGATGCTCATCAGCAGTGATGTCGGCGTTGAAACAACCCTAAAGATTATTCGCAGTATTGAAGATCGTGTGAAGCGCGATAAATTCATGAATACTTCCGAACTCAATGGTATTCTGCGCGAAGAGATTGCCGGATTATTGAAGGGGCACGAGGGAGAGCAAGGCGAGGAGGTGTTCATTCCGAAAATGAGCGGCCCCTACGTTATCATGGTCGTCGGCGTTAATGGCGTCGGAAAAACCACGACAATCGGCAAGCTTGCTAATCAATTAAAGTCACAAGGCAAAAAGGTAATGCTCGGAGCCGCGGATACATTTCGCGCTGCTGCCGTGGATCAGCTGAAGGTGTGGAGTGAACGTGCAGGTGTGCCCATCATCGCTCAAGGTATGGGTTCAGATCCCGCGAGTGTCGCATTCGATACGCTCCAAAGTGCCGTTGCACAGGGAATGGATGTCGTGCTTATCGATACGGCCGGCCGCTTGCATAATAAGGTCGGTTTGATGAACGAACTTACCAAGATCAAGCGGGTGATGCAAAAGGTGACGCCTGATGCACCACACGAAATTCTGTTGGTATTGGATGGCTCTACAGGACAAAACGCCTTCGAGCAGGCCAAGCAGTTTACTGCTGCGACAGAAGTCAACGCACTGGCCATTACTAAAATCGACGGAACCGCCAAAGGAGGCGTAGTCATCGGAATCAGCGATCAGTTCGCCATTCCGGTAAAGTATATTGGTGTGGGAGAACGCATTGGCGATTTGCAAGTGTTCAATCGCCATGAGTTTGTAGACTCTTTGTTCAAGTCTTCCGAGTCTTCTAAGGATTAAGCGTTGCGCGTAATCTCAATAGGAATTCCAAGCATTTCACGATACGACTCACAAGCATCCAATAGAAATTCGTCGTCGTCTTCCACGTTCCATTGAATAATCCAAGGCTGGCCTGCTTCAACGCCGCTTTTGATGCGCTCCATCAGCATCAAAATTCCTTTCATACTTGCTGAATTGAAATACGGAAGATGGAAATAAAATTCCACCTGTTTTTCAAGACTCTTACCGTTCAAATTAATCCAGGCTATGGCGAGATCGTAGAACTCAAAGGCATTCACAACGGTCGAAATTCCTTTTACTCGGAAAACGCGGTCTTCCGCATCGAAACTGATTTCCGGTGTACTGCGGGAAGATTCACATATAATCGTTTTCATGCGGCAAGCGGTTTGTTGAGCGGTGTCTGAATCCGACTTATGCAAAGAAAGCGATCCACGGATTGTTCACTAATACTTACGTCAATGGATAGTGCGCCTTTGCGCAGGATTTGAAGAAGTCCTAATCCCGCTCCACCCTTTTCACCGAAATGCGTGCTGTTAATCTGTGTTTGAAAAGCTTCCTTACGCTCACTGTCATTCATACCGTGAATATGCTCGGCATGCTCTTTCAAACGCATGGCATCGGCCGGATGTGCCTCATTTTCGAGCTGAAAGGTGAGACAATCTTTTTCAATGGTCCATGTAAAAGTTACTTTATTGTCCAAACTGTAGCGCATGCCGTTATCGAGCAGCTCAATGGCGAAACTGCACAGTTTGCGAATGTCTTTTCTCGGGCCTAGATTCTTGTACAGAATCCCCGAAAGCAGATCAACGAAGTCTACAATTC
>CANHYZ010000307.1 GCA_947464885.1 Flavobacteriales bacterium | reverse complement strand
TTTGTTGGCGTCGCAATACAACCACAGCAGCTCTTCGCCGTTGAGAAACTCCTCAACCATCATGGTGTCGCCCGATGGAAAGAAGTAATTCCATTTGCCCGTCTTAATTCCTTTGGTGAAATATCCTTCTTCGACCAGCGTACCTTCCGCGGTGTACGTACGTTGTATGCTGTCTTGGGCGTTCATGTTGAAGTAGCCGTCCACCATGACTTTGCCGTTCGGGTGATAGCGCTTCACACTGCCGTGCAATTTGCCTTTGCGATAGTTCGCCTCCTCTTGAAGGGTGCCGGAATCATAGTAATACTTCCATAAACCGTCTTCAAAACCGTTGACGTAGTTTCCCTCGCTGCGTGTCTTACCGTTGGGGTATTGGTCTTTGTATTCCTGCACCTGCGCTAGCAGTGTGAGGTTTACCAAGAGTATTAGAATGGAGAGGATGAGCTTCATGGGTGTACTAATCTGCAAGCAAATTAAAAACACGAACTACCATGCGATTATTGCTGCAAAGGATGTTTATGAACAATGGGTAGACACGAATGCACGAAAAGAATGCGAATCATTTCTTCATTTGTCACTAGTCACTAGTCACTCGCCATTACGACAGCTTATCGGTCAAGATCCGCATCTCCATCATGGGAGAAATCTTCTCGTAAAGAATGCGATAGACCGCGTCCGCAATCGGAATGTCGGCGTTGAATTTCTTGTTGATCTCGTGAATCCCACGGGCAGCGTAATAGCCTTCAGCCACCATGTTCATCTCAATCGTTGCCCACTTCACACTGTAGCCCTTACCGACCATGGTGCCGAGCGTGCGGTTGCGCGAATAAGGAGAATACGCCGTAACGAGTAAGTCGCCCAAGTAGGCACTGCTCTTTACATCACGATGCACCTCATGTACGGTATCAATGAATCGCTCCATCTCGCGAATAGCACTGCTGATGAGTACCGCCTGAAAGTTGTCTCCGTAGCCTAATCCGTGACAGATTCCGCTTGCGACAGCATAAACGTTTTTCAGAATAGCAGCAAGCTCAGCGCCGAAAACATCTTCCGTGGTATTGGTTTTCATGAAGCGACAACCAAGCATCGAGGCCATGATATCTGCTTTTTTAATATCCGCACATCCGATGGTCAGATACGAGAGCTTCTCCATCGCGACCTCTTCGGCATGGCATGGTCCGCAAACGATACCGATGTTATCATAGGACACGCCCAATTGCTTGTGAAAATAGCGGGCAGGTATGGAGTCGAATTCGTTGATGACACCCTTGATAGCGGAGAAAAGCACTTTGTTCTCCAATCCGGTGGGCTTGTAGTGTTGAAACGCCTCGTGAACAAACGCCGATGGAATTGCTACGATGATATAATCACTGTTGTCGATGACCTCCTGAAGATTATCGGTAACGTTCAACTGCTCCGGCTCGAACTCAATGCTCTGGATGTAATTGGGGTTGTGGCCAAACTGGCGAATGTGGTCAATCGCTTCTTTATTGCGCATCCACCATTGCACTTTATCCGTGTTCTTGCACAACAGTTTTACCTGGGCTGTAGCCCACGAACCGCCCCCTAATACTCCTACTCGTGGTTTATCCATAAACATTTCGATGAACGCAAAAATCGCTGTTTAATTAAGGCCAAAAGCAAGGAAATCAACTGCTTTGAATGGGATTATTGAGGTTTTTCTGCCTCTTCTATCTTCTTTGCCTTGTTAAACAAAAGGGTTGAGAAGAGGGGAAGGATGAAGATTAGAAAAAAGCTTCCGGGCATTTCATTGTCGGTTTTCCACGTCGTCTTGATCATGTAAATGAACGCAACTACTTGTATGACGATTAACGAGATGGCAATTGCCTTCAATGTTTTTGGGGTGAAATTCATGGGGAAAAGGTTAAATGGTTTTGCTCGTGTGTGGTTCGCGAAGCCGTCTTGCAAGGATATATATTATTAGCGGTAAAGCGCTGAAAATTGTTCAACGCGAAGGAGCGACAAGGGAGTGATGGCGCAATCACTTGACGGCCTTATGCGCTTATCCACGCAACTTCGAAAACATCGGCAAGATGTGCTTTCAGCTTTTCTTTGACTTCAGAAAAATCCAAAGTGCGACCCAGTTCCAAATGCATCGACGTCACCGCTTTGTCAGTGATGCCGCACGGGATGATGTTTTTGAAATACGACAGGTCGGCATTCACGTTGAAGGCAAACCCGTGCATGGTCACCCAGCGACTGCACTTCACGCCGAGAGCGGCAATCTTGCGCGCTTTGGCCGGATTGGATTCATCGAGCCAAACGCCGGTGAGTCCTTCAATGCGTCCGGCCTGAATGCCATAATCAGCAAGGGTGAGTATTATGGCTTCTTCTAGATAGCGCAAGTACTTGTGAATGTCGGAGAAGAAATGATCGAGGTCGAAAATTGGATATCCTACAATTTGTCCCGGACCATGATACGTAATGTCACCTCCGCGATTGATGGCATAGAACCGCGCATCAACTTTGGCCAAAGCCTCATCATCGAGGAGAAGGTTGGCCATATCACCGCTTTTGCCTAGCGTGTAAACGTGGGGATGTTCCACAAAAAACAAGTGGTCGGTAGTGACCACTTGTTCTTCGGGAGTCTTATTTCGATTGTCGAGTTTCTGTTGAACAGCGGCGTTGAAATACGTTTCCTGCAAATCCCAGCAGGCCTTGTAATCCATGTGCCCTAAATCACGAAAAACGACAGGTTTCTTCATGAAAACATTAGTTCACCTTCGCCAATTCATTCTTGAGGAAAATAATGGCCGGAATAGCCACCGCATCCTCGTTGCGCAACTCAGCCAAATCAATGCTGATCCAATCGCCCAAGTGAATGAGGTACATAGAGCGCTCAATGCGTGACTTTCCTTTCGAGTAAGCCTCGATAATGGTGTCACATTTTTCACCCATCAACTTCTTACACAAATCCATGCGCAACTGTGAACGCTTGTGATCATCTTCATTGCGAAGCACAATCACCGCCACACGATTGTCGCCACCGGTCCAGCCCACCAATTCATTGTGGTTCATTTCCGGGAAAACGTGATGCCAGCAAAGCATCTTAGAGTTCTCATTGATTTGCTGACGCCAGCGAATGGCAACGCCTTCGTAATTGGCCTCGCTGTATAGAATCGGAATACGATGAACAATGCGCTCGGCGATACTGCGTGATGCAGAGCGGATGTCGTCGATGTTATTTTCAATCAAGGAAATGCTGTTTTCCACTTCCTGTTCAAACGAACCATCGATAAAGCCATAATGGCGCAACAAGAAGAACAGCTGCACAGAGCTATAACCGAACATCGAACGTGGCGGATTTCCACCCGGAATGATGATGTGGTTGAAACCATGCTCTTTTGAAGCCGCAAGTACTTTTCCACCGCTGGTTACACAAGCAATCTCCGCCTTCTTGGCAATAGCCTCTTGCAGGGCGGCAACCGTTTCTTCCGTATCACCGCTGTAGCTGCTGATGATGACCAAAGTGTTTGAATTCACGAATTCAGGCAACACGTAATCGCTGGTACACACAATCGGAACGCCAGCTTTGTCAGCCACGATCTGGCTAACAATTTTACCACCGATGCCGCTTCCGCCCAGGCCGGAAATAACGATGTTGTCAATCTTTTTTGTGCATGGATTCAATGTGGCTG
>CANHYZ010000306.1 GCA_947464885.1 Flavobacteriales bacterium | reverse complement strand
TTATCCGTCAGCAATAGAAGTGTATCAGGCCGGTGTCGATGGCAGTTGCACAGGCGCTGAGTTGGTCTTCTGCTATGTCACTCCAACAGGTGGAATATCCGGCAGTGCAGATCCCATGTGTTTGGATTTAGCTGATTCTTTGACTTTACAACCCAATACAACTTACTTCATCAAGTACATGACGCAATGGACTTCGTGGGTACCTGTTCAAGGAATGGTGATGCTCACTAACGAGCCGATTGCGCCCATCTGCGGCTGCACCGACAACACGTCGTGCAATTATGATCCCGAGGCTTTCGTTTCTGACGGCTCTTGCGGGTGGTCGGGTTGTATGGACCCCGGAGCTTGCAACTACCAGCAGTGGGTGTCGTGCGACAATGGATCGTGTATTTACGGTAGTGATATCAATGGGCTCATTTTTCACGATTTGAATGGTGATGGCATCCAACAAACATGGCAGCCTGCAGAGCCCGTATTGAGCAATATCGGTGTTATTACTATAGAAGAATTGGGAGTGTTGATTTATCCCGATGCCAATGGTCAGTTTGTACTGCCCAATATTCCACAAGCTACTTACACCGTATCGTTCGAAGATCCCAACGGATACTGGGTGCTCAATGCCGGCGGGCCATTTCAAGTAACCTTGCCGACGTGTAACGGACTTAAGTTGCCCTTGATGCCGGCATCGGAGGCCATGGCGCAGATCAGCGGTATTAGTGCGGGAGAAAACACAACGATACATTGTGCCGGCGGATTCACGCCGGGTATTTATCTCTACAACAATGGCAATCTGCCCTTGAGTGGAACTTTTACCATCACGTTCGATCCTTCGTTGAATTATGAAGATGCTCTGTGGGCAGGAACCGGTGTAACCGTGGAAGCACCAACGGAAACCGCTCCGGGCACACTCACATGGACAATAGACAATCAACCGGCTGGATCCCTTCATTATTATCAGGTGCATATTATTGGTCCCGGCGCAGCCACAACAGGTCAATCGTTTCCCTTTGCGTTTTCTCTCACGCTCAATGATGCCAATGGTGGAGTGTTCTATTCCAATCAATGGAATATCAATCCGAGCGTAACGTGTAGTTATGACCCCAACGATAAGCAAGCAACACCGGCCGGTTGGACTGAACAGCATTTTATAACAGCCGGTGAGGAATTGGAGTATCGCATTCGCTTCCAGAATACAGGCAATGCTCCGGCGTTCAATGTGCGCATCGAGGATCAACTCGACCTCACGCGTCTTAACCTGAATTCATTCACGCCTATTGCCGCTTCGCACTCATACAGTACGATTGTTATGCCTGATGGTATGGTGCAGTTTGTCTTCGACAACATCATGCTTCCCGATAGCGTACACGACGAGCCGAATTCACATGGATGGGTGGTGTATCGCATACGTGCCTTCGATTCATTGCAGCCGTTGGATATGATTAATAATACAGCAGCCATTTATTTCGATGACAACGAACCGGTGATTACTAATACGTATTCGCACACCATTTTTTCGTGTGATTTGATTCCGGATCCCAATGGAGTAAATGCAACCTGCCAGGGACAGCCGGTCATGTTGAATATCTTCCCGGAACTCGATTACACCGAGACCTATACATGGACAATCGATGGTGGTGTAGTCGCAAACGAAATGGTCTACAACTTCCCGGCAAATGAACCCGGGTTGTATGACATCGTGCTCAATCGCACCAATCCGTTTTGCAATGAGTATGATACCTTGAATGTGGAGGTGTGGGCGATATCGGGAAATAACCTGACGAACCTGAATGGCGTTCTGATAGCCCCCGCTGGAGGAGTTTCATGGGAATGGTCTCTGAACGGTGAGGCATTGGATTATAACTTCCCGGAAATGGTGCCCATGATTTCGGGAGTCTACACGGTAATTACAACCAATGAATTTGGTTGTAGCACGCTGAGTAACGAGGTCGAGTTTATCGTGGAGAACATTGATGAATCGAACGCTGCGCGACTTACACTCTATCCGAACCCGGCGGAAAGCATGGTCAATGTTATTCTGCCTCAAGGGTATCGTGGAATGCAAGTCATCAATGCGACCGGTCAAGTGGTCTATTGTGATGTCAATGCAACACGTGTTCAGCAACTCGATGTTTCGCTTTGGGCCGCCGGTGTGTATCGCATCGAAATACCGGGATTAACGGGCGCAACGCTTGTCGTTCGATAAGATGTTTCAAAAGATTCTAAAAGGCCTCGCATGCGTGCGGGGCTTTTTTATTGCAAGAGGTTGCGCAGCACGTTGGCCTTGATTTCGGTTTCTTGCCATTCTTCTGCTGCTGTTGAGCCCGCGACGATGCCGCCGCCCACGTGCAATTCGAAATGATCATCGAAGACCTGCATGCAGCGCAGATTCACAAAATGGATTTCATCACCCGATGGCAGGTGAAGTCCTATGCGACCTGCGTACAGTCGACGATCGAAGTTGGCGTGGTCAAGAATAAATGCTAGGGCTCGCTCACGCGGCAGTCCGCAAACAGCGGGTGTGGGTTGAAGCTCATTGATGATAGCCGCGCTGCTTTGATTGGAATGAAATCGGATATCGGTTTTCAGATGGGCGAGAGGTCCGGCCTGCGCGGTATAGGGGCCATTAAGTTCAACCTGCGTGGCGCCGCAAAGCGCTAGTTTTTCGAGGATGAAATCTGTTACGACATGTTGTTCGTGTTGGAGTTTGTCAGACCAGCTTAGGGCATGCGAATCACTGAATGGCTGCGTGCCTGCCAAACTAACCGTGCGAAAGGTGTCTCCATGCTTGTGCAGCAATAATTCCGGTGTTGCGCCCATCCAAATGCCATAGAGCGGATGATGGATGACGTAAACGAATGCATGCGGGTATCGTTCGGTCAAACGTTCGAAGATGGTTTCAAGCGGTGTGGATTTGCGCGCCACATGTTTGATGCAGCTAATCACGACTTTTTGAAGGTCACCGTTTTGAATGGCAGCAAGAGCAGCAGCAACACTCTCTGCATGGTCGTGCTCGGCAGTGGCCGATTGAACGCCATGGTTTACAAAAGGCGTGAAAGGGGAAAGATCAAGTAGAATGCCTGTTTCAGAAGTATAGCCAGCTTCAGACGGCATGTGAAAAGAAAGGCGCTGCCGAGTAGTATCAAACTCACTCGGTAAGACACAATGAGCAAAAAACGTTTTGCCCGCTATGGCATCATCGATGGTCATCCTTTCTTTTCTTTCACCATCACGGTGAGTCGACTTGAGGCAATCAGGTTTTTCTCTTCATCCACGATATCGATGTTCCAGATATGAATGGATCTGCCGCGGTGTAGAATTTTGGCTATACCCGTTACAACACCATTTCGTTTTGACTTCACATGATTGATGTTGAGTTCAACGCCAACAGCGATTCCGCCGTTTTCAGAGGCAATCAAATGAGATCCATAACTACCGATCGTCTCCGCAAGCGCAGCACTAGCACCGCCGTGCAGCAGTCCATAAGGTTGTTGCGTGCGATGGTCAACCGGCATAGTGGCCTCAATGTGACCATCGGAAATGTGGGTGAATTCGATTCCCAAAGCGCCGAGCAGCGTACTGGAGGAAAGATTGTTTGCGTCGTTGAGACTCATGTGGCGAAGATAGGGGATTAGGGGTGAGGGGTGAGGGGTGAGGGGTGA
>CANHYZ010000305.1 GCA_947464885.1 Flavobacteriales bacterium | reverse complement strand
GTTGATGTCGTTACGTCTGGAAATGTAATATTAGATGCCTGCGTTGTTGGACCAGGACATGATGGCAACGCATTGGAGTATTCTAGGTCATCCAAAAACAAATTAGCGCTACTCGCCGCGCTCGACTCTAACCAAAAACAAAAACCCGACAGATTGACTCCGGAAGCACCGGTGCCAGCCTTTGCCCAGCCATTGGTTGGAGATATTTTCGTTCCGCCAATCCACAAATCCCACTGCTGAGCACTGAGAGTATATTGCGTGCCTGAACGAAAATAAGTGGTCGATACTGCCCCATTGTTTGCATAGACTTCGAAATCCTGGTCGGTATCTTTAGCCAGGCCGGAACCTGTTATCGCTGTCCATGCTCCCGCCGTTCTTCTATTTACCGCTGAAATATTCCCTGCAGTGTAAACAATTTGCAGCACCGCGAGAGAATTATTATAATGCGCCGAAAACGTTTGATTATCCGAGGCAATTGTGTTAATACCAAGGGCTAATACAAAAGTACCGGTACCCGTTGTGGCCGCAGCAGTTGATCGTATTTTCGATTTCAAATAGGCAACAGTGCCTGGTGTCGTCCAATCGTAAACTCCAAATTTGCCGGAAGAAGCACCTGTTGGAGAGACTATTCTAAGTTCGCCCGCAGTGCCCAGTGACGTACCTGGATTATCCAGATTGAAGCTTCCACCCTGGTTGTTAGACACCCTAACTCTGTAAGTCCCGCCTCCTGCTGGAGTTGCCGAGAGTCCGTTTAAGAATGTCGTACTTGCGGTGTTGTTCGTGGATAACGCTCCGGTAGTTGTACCGAAGTTGTACGTCCACGGCTGCGCATTAGCCACCAACGCGAGCATGATTAACGCCCACGTCAAAAGAGATTTGAAAGGTTTCATTGGATTGTGTTTGGTCATTAAGGAGGCGCAAAGTTGGAAAGAAGAAGGCTGCTCATTGTTAGGTAAATGTTTCCATTCCTTGAATTCTTATGAACATTGAATTCACTAAGTGATTAACAATGAAGGATTATAGGGGTGAGGATTGTAGGATAATAGGGGAATAGCGGTGCCTGTTATGTTATAACCCTACCATTTGGTCATTCCGGTCGGCGTATGATAGAAAAGGATTGTAGGGGTTAGGATTGTAGGATTATAGGAGGAGTGCATTCCCTGTAATCCTACAATCCTCACCCCTGTAATCCTCCCCAAGCTATCTTCGCACCTCAATTTTCCCCATCATGGACTATAATTTTTCGGAGATAGAGCGCAAATGGCAGCAGTACTGGCAGCAAAACAATACCTACCGTGTAACAGAAACAACGGAATCACCCAAATACTACGTGCTCGATATGTTCCCCTACCCCAGTGGGGCGGGATTGCACGTGGGACATCCACTAGGTTATATCGCCAGCGACATTATTGCCCGCTACAAGCGGCACCGGGGATTCAACGTGTTGCATCCCATGGGGTATGACAGTTTCGGGCTGCCGGCCGAACAATACGCTATTCAAACCGGCCAACATCCGGAAATCACCACGCGCGTGAATATTGATCGCTACCGTCAGCAACTCGACCGCATCGGCTTTGCCTATGATTGGAACCGCGAAGTGCGCACAAGCGATCCGGAATATTACCAATGGACCCAATGGATTTTCGGACAGATTTTCAATGCGTGGTTTAATGAAGACACCAACCGCGCAGAGCACATTGATACACTCATCGAGAAATTCAAAGCCAACGGCACCTATGGCGTGAATGCCGCGCAGGACGCCAACTGGCATGAAAATATCCCGAAGGAGAAGTTCTTTTTTGGCAACCACTTCGAAGGTGAATTCACGGCTACCGATTGGAAAAGCATGAACGACGAGCAACAACAGCTCATCCTCATGCATTATCGCCTGGCCTACCTGGCAGATTCCGTCGTGAATTGGTGCCCTGCACTGGGAACCGTGCTCGCCAACGACGAAATCAAAGATGGCGTAAGCGAGCGTGGCGGACACCCTGTGGAGCAGAAGAAAATGCGTCAGTGGAGCATGCGCATCAGCGCTTATGCAGAGCGCCTGCTGCAAGGCCTCGACACCATTGACTGGAACGATAGCATCAAAGAAGTACAGCGCAACTGGATTGGCCGAAGTGAGGGTGCTTCGGTGCAATTTGCCCTTGACGGACACGATGCCCACATCGAAGTCTTCACTACACGTCCCGACACCATTTTTGGTGTTTCATTCATGACACTTGCGCCCGAACATGAACTGGTAGCGCGCATTACCACCGACGAATACCGCGATGCGGTCAATGCGTACATCGACGCAGCGAAACTCAAAACCGAACGCGACCGCCAAAGCGAGGTCAAAAACATCAGTGGGCAATTCACCGGCGCCTATGCTTTGCATCCATTCACCGGTGAAAAAATACCGGTGTGGATCGGCGACTACGTGCTGGCCGGATACGGAACAGGCGCTGTCATGGCCGTGCCCTGCGGTGACCAACGCGATTATGATTTCGCCAAAAAATTCGGGTTACCTATTCCCAACATCTTCCGCGATGCGGATATCAGTGAAAAAGCGGAAGCTTCGAAAGAAACCGCACTCGCGCAGTCGCAGCTGCTTGATGGGCATAACTACAAGACAGCCATGCCCATCATTATTGCCGAACTGGAAAAAATCGGCGCAGGAAAAGGCAAAGTCAACTACCGTATGCGCGACGCAGTTTTCAGTCGGCAGCGCTACTGGGGCGAGCCTTTCCCAATCTATTACGACGGCGAAACTCCGCGCCTGATACTTGATGATGAACTTCCGGTTGAATTGCCGGAGGTTGATAAATACCTGCCGACAGAAAGCGGTGAGCCGCCGCTGGCTAGGGCCAACCAATGGCGAATCAAGGGCTATCGACCCGACTACAACACCATGCCCGGATGGGCAGGATCATCGTGGTACTTCCTGCGCTACATGGATCCCAATAACTCCAACGTATTTGCCGATCGCCAAAAAATCGACTACTGGAATCAAGTGGACTTGTACATGGGTGGAGCAGAACACGGAACTGGACACTTACTCTATTCGCGCTTCTGGACCAAAATCCTCTTCGACCTAGGCTATATCGGATTTGACGAGCCCTTCAAGAAAATGATCAACCAGGGAATGATTCTCGGTCGCAGCAATCACGTGTACCGCATCATGGGCACCAACAGGTTTGTTACTGCTGAGCTGAAGGACCAATACGATACGCAACAACTCTATGTCGACATTCACATTGTCGATAATGACATACTCGATACAGAAGCATTCAAAAATTGGCTCCCGGAGTACAACGATGCTGAATTCATCCTCAACGAAAAAGGACAATACACCTGCACTTGGGCCATCGACAAAATGTCGAAACGCTGGTTTAACGTTGACAATCCCGATGAGCTTTGCGAGAAATACGGAGCCGATACGTTGCGCTTATACGAAATGTTTCTGGGTCCCGTAGAGCAAAGCAAACCTTGGGACACGAAAAGCATCAATGGCGTGCACAACTTTCTTAGAAAGTTATGGCGCTTGTTCCATAATCAAGAAAATGTTTTGAGCGTCAGTGACGAATCGGCGAACAAAGAAGAACTGAAAACACTGCACAAAACCATCAAGAAAATCACTGAAGATTTGGATCGCTTCTCCTGGAACACCTGCGTGAG
>CANHYZ010000304.1 GCA_947464885.1 Flavobacteriales bacterium | reverse complement strand
CAGACCCGATGGGACCGACATACAGCTACAAGGCTGCGTTCAACACGCTCGACTATGCTGCTATCAAGAAGGACCTTACCGCCGTCATGACACAATCACAAGATTGGTGGCCGGCTGACTTCGGCAACTACGGGCCGCTCTTTGTGCGTATGGCTTGGCATAGCGCCGGCACGTATCGCACAGGTGATGGACGTGGAGGCACGCGCTCGGGTATGGAACGCTTCGCGCCTCAAAACAGCTGGCCCGACAATGCAAACCTCGACAAAGCGCGTCGCTTGCTTTGGCCGATCAAGCAGAAGTACGGTAACAAAATTTCATGGGCAGATTTGATGATTCTTGCAGGTAATGTCGCATTGGAATCTATGGGCTTCACGACATTTGGATTCGGCGGTGGCCGCGTGGATGTGTGGGAGCCGGAAACACACGTGTACTGGGGCTCGGAGAAAAAGTGGCTCGCCGATGAGCGCTATGCAGATGGCCGCAAATTGGAAAACCCACTCGCTGCTGTGCAGATGGGACTTATCTACGTAAATCCCGAAGGACCTAACGGTAATCCGGATCCGATTGCTTCGGCCAAAGACATTCGCGAAACTTTTGGCCGCATGGGAATGAATGATGAAGAAACAGTTGCCTTGATTGCCGGTGGTCACACCTTCGGTAAAACGCATGGTGCCGGTCCGGCCTCCAACGTTGGCGCTGAGCCGGAGGCTGCCGATATCGAAGAACAAGGTTTCGGTTGGAAGAGCAACTACAAGAGCGGTAAAGGTACCGATGCTATCACTAGTGGTTTGGAGGTTACCTGGACATCCACGCCTGCACAGTGGGGGTATGATTATTTCAACTTCCTGTTTGCCTATGAATGGGAATTAACCAAGAGTCCGGCAGGTGCCAATCAATGGACAGCGAAGAATGCAGAGGCTATTGTACCGGATGCTTTTGATTCCAAAAAGAAGCATAAGCCAACGATGTTGACTACCGACTTGGCACTGCGTTTCGATCCGGCCTATGAAAAAATCTCACGCCGATTCCTCGAGAATCCACAGCAATTCGCTGATGCCTTTGCTCGTGCATGGTTCAAACTTACGCACCGTGATATGGGACCACGCACTACTTACCTCGGACCTGAGGCACCAAAAGAGGAATTGATTTGGCAAGACCCGATTCCGGCTTTGAACCACAGCACTATCGACAAGACCGACATGGCCACCTTGAAAGCCGAAATCTTGAAATCAGGTTTGACCGTGGGTGAATTGGTTTCTACAGCGTGGGGTTCTGCTTCTACTTACCGCAATTCCGACCGTCGCGGTGGCGCCAACGGAGCGCGTATTCGTCTGGAGCCGATGAAAAACTGGGAAGTCAATAATCCCGAGCAATTGAGCAACGTATTGAAGGCGCTCGAGAAAATTCAGTCTGACTTCAATAGCAAGTCAGGAGCGAAAAAAGTATCTATGGCAGACCTCATCGTATTGGCCGGAAACGCAGCTGTTGAGCAAGCCGCGAAAAACGCCGGGTATACAGTGAACGTTCCGTTTACACCCGGTCGCATGGACGCTACACAGGCGCAAACCGACATCAGCTCAATGGGCGTGTTGGAACCGATGGCCGATGGATTCCGCAATTACACGAAAACAAAGTACACCGTATCAACGGAAGAACTCCTGGTAGACAAGGCTCAACTGCTCACGCTGACGGCTCCTGAAATGACCGTACTGGTTGGTGGTATGCGCGCCTTGGATGCTAATTACGATCATTCGAAACACGGCGTTTTCAGTGCGAAGAAAGACGCTCTGACCAATGACTTCTTTGTGAACCTGCTCGACATGAACACGCAGTGGAAAGCTGCTGATGCAAGTAAGGAAATCTATGAGGGACGCGATCGTAAGACCAATCAACTGAAGTACACCGCAACCCGTGCCGACCTCATCTTCGGTTCACACTCAGAGCTGCGTGCACTAGCCGAAGTCTATGCAAGTGATGATGCGAAAGAGAAATTCGTCAACGATTTCGTTGCAGCGTGGACAAAGGTGATGGAGCTGGATCGTTTTGATGTGAAGTAGTGAAATAGTGAAATGGTGAAGTAGTGAAGTAGTGAAGTAGTAATGTGGTATAAAATCGAAGTTGGTTAGTTGAATACGATACCATATTACTTTTCACTACTTCACTATTTCACTCGCCACTCGCCATTCGCCACTAGTCATTCCCCACTATCCCATCCACCGTGCCCACCGTCACCGCATGATATCCCGGACGGGCTTTAGCATAAATCATTTTCGCTAAGTCCCTTTGATTGGTGGCCACCATCGCCTCATACAACGGGGCTACAAATTTGCGGCGACCCACTGACGTAAGGAATTTCTCCAGTTCGTCATAAGCAGGCGTATAGTTCTTCTTAATAGCCTGTTCCAACCAAGCAAAGAGTACTTCGTTATTTCCGGTTGAAGAGATTTGGAATGACTCATCGAGCGACTGCATCTGAGTCGCGCTGACGCTCTCAGAGAAATTACTGATAAAACGATAGCGCTCCTGATACGACCAACTTGCCCATGGCAATTGGTCGTTTTTCATTTCACCCTTTTCCCAGGATGCGCGCAACACATCCACTTTGGCGAGCTCATCGCTTTTCACAAGGGGCGCGTTGGTCGGCAAACCCTCGCCGTATACCCACGCTTGAATGTTGATTTGCTTTTCCATTTCCGGAGTAACCAACTCTGCACGGAGGTATTCCAGGAATCGCTCTGTATCCATTACCTGGAATTTGTGTGTTGTAAAATAGCTCTTGATGAACGCATCGAACTTATCTCGACCTGCCGTTTCCTCGATAAGGCGCAAGAAGAAATAGCCCTTATTGTAGGCGATGTCCGTCATGCCGTCATCAGGGCTGCGCCCTTCCAAAGCAAGCTTCAAACGAGTATCCTCGGGATGAGCAGAGGCCGCGATTTCAGTCAAGGTGGCATCAAGATCCTGACGGCTCAACTGTGCGAGCATCTCTGCGCGTTCTCTTCCATAAACGGCCTCCATGATGCGCTGCTCGAAATACACCGTAAATCCTTCGTTGAGCCAGAAGTCATCCCACGTTGAGTTGGTCACCAGATTGCCGCTCCAGCTATGGGCCAATTCGTGGGCAACCAGCGAAACCAGCGATTTGTCGCCGGCAATAATGGTAGGCGTCGCAAAGGTGAGCTTGGGATTTTCCATTCCACCGAACGGGAATGCGGGCGGCAAAATCAATAAATCATAGCGCCCCCATACGTACGGTCCGTAGAGCTTCTCGGCTGCATCCACCATTGCTTGCATATCAGTGAATTCGTTTGCCGCGGCGTCGATAAGGGATGGAATTGCATAGACGCCCGTGCGATCACCAATCGGTCTGAACTGCACATCACCAACCGCCAGAGCTATGAGGTAACTCGGAATGGGTTGGTCCATTTTGAACGTGTAGGTGCCATCCGCCGAAAGCGCTTGCGGATTTTCGGCACTCATCAACGCCATCAATCCTTGCGGCACTTTTACACGTGCATTATAGGTGATTCGAACGCCGGGGCTATCCTGACAAGGCACCCAGGTTCTCGCCAAGATTGCTTGGGACTGGGAAAAAAGAAACGGCTTTTCACCATCTACCCAGAGCAGTGCCTCTGCTTCAGGCGAAGTAGTATAGGTGATCATCACGTCTTT
>CANHYZ010000303.1 GCA_947464885.1 Flavobacteriales bacterium | reverse complement strand
TGGTCACGGTGTTCGTCTCGACACCCACGCCTACGCCGGCTATGTCATTCCGCCGCACTACGACTCCATGATTTCAAAGCTCATCGTCGTGGCGCAGACACGCGAAGAAGCCATCACCAAGATGGAGCGCGCGCTGGATGAATACATTATTGAAGGCATCAAAACAACGATTCCATTTCATCAGCGATTGATGAAGAACGCAAAATTCCGCGAAGGCGATTTTACGACGAAGTTCATGGATACGTTTGAGATGTAGTGTGTCACTGACGAAAACCATGAGCCATGCTATTCAACTCCCTTGAATTCGCGATTTTTCTGCCCATCGTTTTCGTGTTGTTCTGGTTTGCGGCCAAAGGCAATAGACGTCTTCAAAATTTCATTCTGCTGGTTTCGAGTTGCATTTTTTACATGTTTCTCATTCCGGAGTATATCCTGATTCTCTTTTTGGCCATTGTCATCGATTACTTCGCCGGCATCTGGCTGGAGCGTACCGTAGGCAAAAAACGCAAATGGCTGCTCTGGCTGAGTATTATTTCGACTTGCCTGATCCTCTTTGTATTCAAGTACTACAACTTCTTCATCGACAATACCAATGCGCTGGCAAAGCTGATTGGATGGAACTATTCCATCGAAGCGCTGCAGATCGCATTACCAATCGGGTTGAGTTTTCACACCTTTCAAAGTTTGAGTTATGTGATTGACGTCTACAACAACGAGCAAAAAGCAGAGCAGGATTTTTTGACCTATTCGGTGTATGTGATGTTCTTTCCGCAGTTGGTTGCCGGGCCCATCGAACGTGCGGGCAATTTATTGCCGCAGTTTCACGCACCGAAAAAATTCGATTTGGCGCTCGCCTCCGATGGCATGCGGCAAATCTTGTGGGGCTTGTTCACCAAGGTTGTCATCGCCGACAATTGCGCACTCTACGTTAATGCCGTCTATGCCAACCACACGCACGAAACCACAGGCTCCTTGTGGCTGAGCGCATTTTTGTTTTCCTTTCAGATTTACGGCGACTTTTCCGGATACTCTAACATGGCGCTTGGAACGGCGAAATTATTTGGCTTCCGTTTGATGCAGAATTTCAACTACCCGTATTTCTCGCGCGACATCGCGGAGTTTTGGCGGCGCTGGCATATTTCACTTTCCACTTGGTTCCGGGATTACGTGTACAAACCACTGGGAGGCAACAAGGGCTCCATGGGAAAAACCTTCCGCAACACCATGATCATTTTTGTTGTCAGCGGATTCTGGCATGGTGCCAACTGGACCTTCATCGCCTGGGGAGCGTTGAATGCGCTCCTATTCGTTCCATTGCTGCTTAGTGGTAAAAACAAACGCTACTTCACCATTGTAGCAGAGGACAGTCTGCTGCCATCTTTACGGGATGCCCTAAACATCGGTCTAACCTTCGTGCTCGCCACACTGGCCTGGGTGTTTTTCCGATCAGCTTCCATCACCGAAGCATTTTCCTATCTCCAAGGCATGTTCTCCATCCGACACATGGGCGTTCCGAAAAACGCGAACTTTACATTACTCGTGCTCATTATCATTTTCGTTGCAATCGAATGGATTGGTCGCAGAAAGCCACACGCACTGGAGGTTTCATCTTTAACTCCCACCCGTCGTCGATTGGCATATGCCGGTGTTTTTCTAATGATCTTCTTCTTTGCGGTGTATAACAAATCTGAATTCATCTATTTCCAATTCTAAGAAAACACCTCACACCCGAGCATGAAAACATTCCTGATCAAACTAAGCTTGGCTTTATTGCTTGCAGGAATCTTGCACCTTGTCTCGTCGTTTTTTTCAGGTGGTAAAACAGATGACTTTTATGTGCGATTTACAACTTCGCCCTCGCCTTCACTCATTATAGGAAGCTCACGCGCAGCTCAAGGCATTCAGCCCGACAGTCTGCAATCGTGGTGCGCCGACAACGGCTATGCGACACCGCTCTTCAACTTTGCATTCACCTCGCAATCGAGTCCATTCGGTGAAACGTACTACCATGCTATCACCAAAAAACTGGACGCAACGACCGGCAATGGATTGTTCATCATCGCTGTTGAACCATACACCCTGGGAGAAGTGGTTAATGCGAAAGACACAACACCCATCGAGCACAAGGGTCAGCTCTACGACGCTCATTGGTTTAATCAATATCCCAACTGGGAATATCTCATAAACCATTACAATTACGGTTGGGGGCGCCTAGCACTATCCTCTGCAGGTATCATCAAAAACAACAATACACTTCACGCTAACGGTTGGCTCGAAGTGAATGTAACCGTCGACGCCGCGGCGGCATCCGAGCGGGCTGCAAACAATATTCTCGACCGCAGAAACGACATCGGAAAATTCAACCTCAGTTCATCACGCCTGGAATGGCTGAATCGTACTATCAGCTATCTCAAAGAACACGGTACAGTCGTCATCGTGCGCATGCCGGTTTCTTCGGAATTCTATGCCTTCGAGAACGAACTCGTCCCGGAGTTTGATCAGACGATACAAGAAGCAGCGATCAAACACGGTGTTGTTTACCATGACTTCAATGACATGTCGGGCATGCTCACCTTCAAAGATGGTCATCACATGCAACTATCCTCTACGGCCATTTTCTCAGGGTATCTGGCCAAATGGTTGCGCGAAGATTTTTCTTCGCAGCACTAGGAACATGAAAGAGGTTGGATTGAATTAACCTTTGCCAACAAGAATCTTCTTAATCTCATTCAACTTCATCAGCGCCTCAACAGGCGTGAGGTTGTTGATGTCAATCGAAAGAATCTCTTCACGTATCTGCGCCAGCGAAGGATCATCAAGTTGGAAGAAACTCAACTGCGATGCCACAGCCTCAGCTTTTGATTCAGCGATGCCGGCCTGTTTGCGTGTATCCTCTTGTCGGTGCGTTTTCTCCAGATGAACCAGTATCTCCTTCGCACGCTCCACCACTTTTACGGGCATTCCGGCCATACGCGCCACATGTATACCAAAGCTGTGATTGCTGCCGCCCTGTTGCAACTTGCGCAGGAAGATCACCTTGTTGCCCACTTCCTTCACGCTCACATTGAAATTGTGGATGCGCGAAAACGTGTGACACATTTCATTGAGCTCGTGATAATGCGTCGCGAAGAGCGTCTTAGCGCGCGCCTTCGGATACTCATGCAAATATTCGGCAATGGCCCACGCGATGCTCACGCCGTCGTAGGTCGACGTGCCACGTCCGATTTCATCCAGCAACACCAAGCTTCGATCCGAAAGATTATTGAGGATACTCGCCGTCTCATTCATCTCCACCATAAAGGTCGATTCGCCACTGCTAATGTTGTCGCTGGCACCAACGCGCGTAAAAATCTTATCCACCAGACCGATGTCCGCTGAGCGGGCCGGAACAAATCCACCCATCTGAGCCATGATCACGATGAGCGCCGTTTGTCGCAGCACTGCACTTTTACCCGACATGTTGGGTCCAGTAATCATCATCATCTGCTGCGTCTCATTGTCGAGATAAACGTCGTTGCTCACATAGACTTCACCAGCAGGAAGTGCGAGTTCAATCACGGGATGACGACCTTCCACGATTTTGAGTGCTGTTCCTTCATGAATGACGGGGCGCACATAATTGTTGCGAATGGCTGCAGCCGATAGACTCATCAGCGCATCCAACTGTCCGATGAT
>CANHYZ010000302.1 GCA_947464885.1 Flavobacteriales bacterium | reverse complement strand
TACGAATCAAGGTTTGGGCAAAAGCTGCTTTATCCTTCTTCGCACGGAATTTATCAATCAACTTCTGCGTGTCTTCAATATACTTCAGCTGATTCTTCGCCGCCGCTTCCTGACGATCCACCTCATCCTGACGCTGAACAATGTATTTGCTGTATGAAAACTTATAGTCGTAAACCTTTCCCTTCGAAATCTCGATTGTACGGATCGTCACGTTATCCAAAAATGTACGGTCGTGCGAAATAAGGACAATGGCTCCCGGGTAGTCCCTTAGAAACTCTTCCAACCATTCAATACTTTCAATATCCAAGTGGTTGGTTGGCTCATCGAGCAACAACAAATCGGGATTTTGCAAGAGAATCTTACCTAATTCTACGCGCATCTTCCAGCCTCCGCTGAACTCCTGCATTTTGCGCGTCATATCCTCTGAGCGAAAGCCCAATCCCTTCAGGACTTTCTCAATTTTTTCCTCAAGATTGCCGCTTCCCAGAAGATCCAATCGATGGGCTGCCTCTTCGAGCTGCTCCAACTTGTGGGAATAGTCATCGCTGGTATAGTCGTGATGATCGGTGATGGCAACTGTTAATTCCTCCACCTTCACCTTGAGCTGCTGCACTTCTTTGAACGCCATTGACGCCTCTTCGTATACCGTTGCATCCTCACTATGCTTCATCTCCTGAGCCAGGTAACCGACTGTGGTGCCTCGTGCAAGCGCAATACTACCCTCATTGGGCATTTGCAATCCCGCCAGCGTTTTTAGAAGCGTCGACTTACCGGCGCCATTCTTCCCGACCAAACCAATACGATCGCGAGGACCAATAAAGAATCCAATCCGAGAGAAAAGTTCCCTGGAACCAAAATGAATTGTGAGGTTACCTACCGTTACCATATTCTGAAAAGCGGGTGCAAAAGTACGGCTTCCATGACCTTCATCCGCAAACTACTGTAAACGAAAAGCGCCCCTTAACAAGGGGCGCCTTTCTATGCTTTTTTAATGCTTAATAATGCCATAAATCATGCTCGAGTGTGAAGAGCTCATTCTTAATGCGCTCACTCTCCATCAGGGCGTCTACACCCTTCCAGGTTGGATCAATGTTTCGGTTGTACACGTTATCTTCTTTAACGATGTAGCCTTGAAACATGCGCATCTGAAAGAGCTGATCGAATGTCATCTGCTGCGATCCATTGTGCATGTTGAACACGTCATAGTTATTGAAGATGTAACGGCACTCAGGGTAATACAACCAAAAGAGCTCCTTCTGTCCCTTCACTTCTCCACTTTCTGAAATACGCAAAACAATCGGGGCAATGCCTATGATGCGCACATAACGCTCAGAACGCTGCTTGTCGAAAATCCAGTCTTCCTTAATCTTGTATTGAACAACATCGCTTGTTTTAATGGATTCTACATTACGTACCTCCTCCTTTTCGCCCGTATCGAGGTTCTCTCGGTAGCGGATTACAACGGGGTTCAACATCGAATCCAACTCTGACTGCCCTAAGGGATAACGGAACTCATCATCAACCTGTGTTGGACCCGTACCATACGCCGTAATTGATCCCTGGTCTATCAATCCAATGCGAATGACATCAAACAAGCTCTTGCGGTTTTCCAATTCATCCACCGGAAAATACAAGGTCTGATTGATCTTTTGGCGCAAATCGATGATCTGCCACACGCGCTTGGCCCACATCACATCGGCCTCACGCAGGTAGGGATAACCAATCACTTTACGGGTTGGATTATGCTCACGCACGTAAGCACCATCCAACACGGTTTGCGTTTGTCCCAACACTTGCGTGATTTGGAACGCTACACAGAACAGAAGCAGAAACAGACTTTTACGATTCATGATATATAGTTTTTACTGCACTTTCAAGGTAATCGCTGCAAGCTTACGGTCGGTACCGTCCGGCATCTTGCACATGATTTGCTCGATGAAAATCTTTTCACCTTTCTTCATCTTACGAATAGATGCACTAGCATCATCAGGAATACGATTACCGTTAGATTTGTATTCCTTTAAAACTCCGCCGGAAACCAAATTCACCATAAAAGAAGTAACAGTCGCTGTAACCGGGAAGTCAAATCCTTCCATATCTGCACGCACACCTGCTGCTACCGATGCATCACCCTGAGAAATCGTACTGTCGTAAGGCTTCTTACCACCAAAAGACGGAATCGGGTCAGGAATACGCTTGACACGGAACTGACGAGCCGGCATCTGCACGCTTTCGCCATTGATGTTCGCAGATACGTTAATGGTTGCCTCCTTACCTTCTCCGGGCTTCACGTTGTAAGTTCCATCCGGACTTGGAGAAATGCTACCGCCTGACATGGTTACAGTCAACGCGCTGCGGTCAACACCCGGAACAGACACTTCCACCGGGTTATCCAAACCACGATAGAATACGTTCATGTTTACCGGTGATACCACCAATGCAGGTTCTCCAACGAAGAAAGGTTGCGTAGCGAATGGAATGAATTCCATCTTACCGTCTTTCTCGTAACCAATCTGACCGGTGTATCCATGTGGACCAAGACTCAGGCTTCCCGTATTCACTTTGAAGCGGCACTTTCCATCAGGATCGGCAGCAATACCTTCACCTCCGGCAGCAAATGTGCTTGGTGTTGGCACTTTATCGCCGTTGTATGCGCCACCCATGTAGAGTTTCGTATTGCTGGTCTTGTTATAAGCAGCGAGGTAAACCTCCAACTCATAATCCTTGCCTTTCAATACATAGCTCTGCAATGGAACCGCAGCAACCGTCACGTCAGAGAACTTCAAGTCGGTTGCGTTGATAGAAGATGCCAAGAAGCTCATTACTGAGGTCTTAGCATTCAACACATCCGTCTCAATTTTCGACATAGTTGCAACAACCGCAGCCAAAGGCGTATGGTAGAACTTGTTGGTTTCCCAAACTTCTAATTTACCTTCTGCGTCCGGTTCTTCGTTGAAAACGAAGGTGCTGTCTAATGATGACACAATTTCGTTGTCCAATGGAATCACCTTGCCGTCGATGTTGGTAACCTGAATGGCCTTCAACTTCTCCTTGAATTCTATCAACTTCGTTTTCAATTCGAAGGCCGACCATGGGTCTTGACGAGGAGCTTGTGGGTTAGGACCAACCAACAACGTTGTATTGTTCTGGTTCTCATCCAACTTGGTAATGATTGGTTTGCCATTTTCATCCTTGGCTTGCAGAGCAATAGCTACTTTTACTCCGCCTACTTCCGTCTGATACTTCGCAATCGTTTCATCATTCGGCTCCGAACCCGCCATAGACCAAGCCATGGTGCGAGCTTTCAGAATCTCAATGTAGTCAATCATTTCATCTCCCAACTTAGAGACTTCTTCAGCCTTAGCTAAAAAGGGAGCTGCCTTATCCGCCTCCTTGGCATTGCGCAGGCCGGCGAGTGTCGCCTGTGCCTTGGTCTGCAATACTTCAGAGGTTTTACCCAAACCTTTGTTGATCTGGATAAACGCGTTCAATACGTCTTTCGATATGTTCATCGCGAGAAGAGCGGTGAGTACGAGGTACATCATACCGATCATCTTCTGCCTGGGGGTTTCTTTTCCGCCTGCCATTTTCTATACTTTAAATAGGGTTGTTCTTGATGTTCTTTTTCAGAGCAGCACGAAACAATTATTGGCGGGCTGTGCCCATAGCGTTAAGCATGTTTGCG
>CANHYZ010000301.1 GCA_947464885.1 Flavobacteriales bacterium | reverse complement strand
CCTCCTCCGGCAGCTCCAGAGCAGGTAACTGTCGGCATTTCGGTGCCATCGACGGCATCTACGATGTAGTAGCCGGGTACAATGGCAGCCGCCGAAGCACAGTCGTTTTGTGCTGTAGCAACATTCATTATCAAGCCTAGCAATAAAAGCAGTGTGTAATGTTTATTCATGAAGATTGGTTTTTTAATGGTTTTATGGGCAGGTTGGGGTTAACGAGTTGATATAGGCTTCCAGCAATGCAATGGCTTCCTCATGCACAACAGTTCGTCCAAGCAAAGGCATACGTTCTTGTTCTGCTGTTGTGTTTAATCGGTAATACATCATGGAGCGATTGATTACACTTCGAGCAATGATGTGCGTAAGTTGCGGTTGTGTCGGGATGACTTCTTGTGGCTGAACACATACTCCCAAGTTGTCGGGATTGGTGGTTTCACTCCACGCTAGGCGCAAGGGGCGGTAGTCGCAGTGACTTCCTTCGCGATGGCAGTGCGAACAGTTCATATCAACGTATGCACGCCAGCGATTTTCGAGGGTTTGTGTTTCGTCGGTCCAGTCGACCACGGTTTCGATAGCACTTGGATAATCATTGTTGAGATAACCTACCTCGGACCATTTGTGAAGCTGGTTAGCAAGACCGTCGTCATAGGAGATCACCTTATTCAGGTTTTGAGGTTTAGGTCCGATAGGCGTTGAAGTGCTGTTAAACTTATGACACGTGTAGCATTCGACTTCACTCGGAATGCGGTAGTTTACGGTGCGCAACGTGCCGTTTGCATCAATCCATTCAATCATTTTGTAGGCGCCGGCCGAATCGTAAACAGCCTCTGTTTGTTCGTCATTCCAGATGTAATCAGCGAATTGCCACTCGTTGTTTTTCTTGTAGATTAAGCGTGTTTCAATGACCTTTCGTTCACCGAGTGGCTGCACGTTGTCGTAATAGAAGCTTTTGATCATGACCGTGCCGTTGGGGAAATCCAGCACTTCGCGGTCACTGACGTATTGAGCGCTAACACCGGAGGGCATCCAGATGAATCGTTTTTTCTTGGCGTAGTCTGAGAAAAGTGGGGTAATGACATCGTAGGGCAATACACCGCTGTTGGGATGCAAATGCACCATCGTGTCAACGAAGAAACGATAATCCGATAATTTGGGGTAGGGGATGTCATTGAGATTAAAGCGAACACCGGAACCGGTATCGGGAGCTTCCTCCGGAGGACACGGAACATCGTCATCCTTTCGGCATGCTGCGAGTGCTGCTGTAATGAGCAACAACAAGAATATGATGCGGAGTTTCCAACTCATAGGGTTATTTCTTCCAAAAAAAATGCAGAAGTCCAAAAGTAACTGAAAGACTTGCGATTATTGCAAAAGGTTGTTTGGCTTCTTGGAATCGTAAATCGACATTTTAGAATAGCATGGAGAGTTTAGCCTCTTACATTAACGCCTTCAATCGCAGGGTGGAAATCTCGGGGCGTGTGCCGAAAGGTATATCCGTTATGAATCCTTATCGTGATTATGGCCATGTGCTTCATTGGACGGATGCATTCTATAAACGCTTCTATAGTGACTTAAATCCTCGTCGGTTGATACTGGGAATTAATCCCGGTCGATTGGGTGCGGGCCAGACAGGCATTCCGTTTACTGATCCCAAGCGCTTGTGGACGTATTTCCAATTGGGTTCACCGTTAGAACTCACGCACGAGGCGAGCGCTGCGTTTGTATACCAAATGATTGACGCCTATGGCGGCGTAAATGAATTTTACAGCAGGTTTTTAGTGTCGTCCATTTGTCCTCTGGGATTTGTGCAGGATAAAAACGGCAAGCAGATCAACTATAATTACTACGACAGTGCGCAATTGCAGAAGGCTGTCACGCCCTTCATTGTGCAGTGTATGGAGGAGCAACTTAGTTGGCCAATTGATCGCAGCGTTGTTTATTGTTTGGGTACGGGCAAGAATTACAAATTTCTCCTTCAGTTGAACGAAGAGCACAACTGGTTTCATGCGATCGTGCCACTCGAACATCCGCGTTATATCATGCAATACAAATCGCGTAGGGTGGAGGAGTATATTCAGAAGTATTTGAGGGCTTTTTCAGCGGTGGGATAGTTAGTTTTTTCGTGAATATTTATTTCTCGCAGAGAACGCAGAGTGAGATGCACGCAGAGTCCGCGAAGATGTCCATTCCACCTTTGTGAGAGTTTCCTTGGCGATCATTGCGTGAAATCATTTTCTCTCGCAGAGAACGCAGAGTGAGATGCACGCAGAGTCCGCGAAGATGTCCATTCCACCTTTGTGAGAGTTTCCTTGGCGATCATTGCGTGAATATTTAGTTCTCGCAGAGATCGCAGAGAGAGATGCCCGCAGAGTCCGCGATGAAGTCCATTCCATCTTTGCGTGAGTTTCCTTTGCGATCATTGCGTGAATATTTATTTCTCGCGGAGATAGATGCACGAAGAGAGCACAGGTAGGAATTACATTTGCGCCCATGGAAAATGAGACCCCTTTGCGCAAGTTGGATACCATTGAATCGGCGTTGGAAGATGTTCGTGCCGGCAAATTAATCATTGTGGTGGATGATGAGGACCGCGAAAATGAAGGTGATTTTATTGTGGCGGCCGATTGCGTGACACCGGAAACCATCAACTTTATGTCGAAGCACGGACGTGGTTTGATCTGCGTTGCGGTAACAGATGAAGTATGCCATGCCTTGGAGCTCGATATGATGGTCTCCAATAATACGGATCCCCACAAAACGGCTTTCACGGTTTCGGTTGATTTATTGGGTCATGGTTGCACAACGGGTATCAGTGCTCACGATCGATCCAAAACGATTCAAGCGCTGGTTACGCCCGGTTTTAAGCCGAGTGATTTCGCCAGACCGGGACACATTTTTCCATTGCGTGCGAAAAGCGGCGGAGTCCTTCGTCGCACGGGGCATACCGAGGCCGCAGTGGATCTCGCTCGCTTGGCGGGATTATCCCCGGCGGGAGCAATTGTTGAAATCATGAATGATGATGGCACAATGGCTCGTCTTCCGCAGTTGCAGGAAATTGCCCGGCAGTTCGATTTGAAGATTATTTCTATCCGCGATTTGATTGCATACCGCCTGAGCAAGGAGACGCTTATACAGAAAGTTGCAGAATCGGATATGGATACCCTCTATGGGAAATTCCGCGTACATGGCTTCAAACATTCCATAGAACCCAATGAGTACGTGGCCTTGGTCATGGGCAGTTGGACGGAAGACGAGGCGATTCCCGTTCGTGTACATTCAGCCAATATGCTGGGCGATATCTTTAATACGCTACGCGGTCAACAGGGATCAGCACTTGATTTGGCGTTGAAGAAAATCGCTGAAGAAGGCAAGGGCGTTCTAGTCTATATCAATCGCATGGGTTCTGGTAATGGTCTGGTGGATGAAATCAGTCTTTTGGCAGGACAGTCTAACACACGTCCGTCGGCCATGGATAACCGCGATTTCGGAATCGGGGCTCAAATTCTACGCGCTTTAGGTGTAAGGAAGATGCACTTGATGACCAATCATCCGGATTTACGTCGTGCGGGTCTGGATGCGTATAATCTGGAGATTGTCGACTGCACGTCGCTACACTAGCAGCATCAGCGCTCAATGATAATGGTCTTGAATGCTGCTCGATCAATGAGTGTCTTTTTTCCTGCTATTGTCAACTGATAGATTCCTGAT
>CANHYZ010000300.1 GCA_947464885.1 Flavobacteriales bacterium | reverse complement strand
GAACTTATTCACGGGCAAGGAGGCTATGAGCACGACTTGCGTGGTGTCTTGTTCAACGACGGAGTATCGGCTTATAACTCAGGTGCTGAATTCGGAGAGAAAGGATACAGCGAAGCCAAGTGGCGTACCAATCACTATGTCAATCGCAATGGGGAACTTTATCCGACGCACGGCCTGGGTCCTGTTGCAACAATGTTCAACATCAACCGGGGCAATCGATTGGTGCGGTTGTCGTCGTTTGCTTCGAAGGCGCGCGGCTTAAATGAATATGTGAGAAATCATGAGAAGGGTGGACCCAATCATCCTAACGCAAGCGTTGCGTTTAAGCAAGGTGATGTGGTGACCACCCAAATTCAATGTGCCAATGGAGAAACCATTCTGCTTACCCACGACACTTCCTTGCAACGACCGTATAACTTGGGCTTCCGAGTGCAAGGCACTAAAGGGTTGTGGCAAGACTTCGGTTGGGGCGATTCGGACCAAGGTTTCGTGTATTTTGAGAACGAAATGAAGCACAGCCATCGTTGGGATAATTCCAAGGAATGGCTCGATCGCTTTGATCATCCCCTTTGGAAGCGCTATGCGAAAGAGGCCGAAACATCAGGCCACGGTGGAATGGACTTCTTTGTAGACAATGCCTTTATCGAGTGTATTAAAAATAATCAGCCTTTCCCGCTGGATGTGTATGATCTGGCCACCTGGTATGCCATTACTCCGCTGTCTGAGTTGTCGATAGCGCGCGATGGAGCAGTGGTGGATATTCCGGATTTCACATCAGGAGCGTGGATGGAGCGTAATGCGGTGTTTGGATTAGATGAACGTTGGTAAGCTATGAGTTGCAGAATGAATTGGAGGGTAGTTGGTTTCGTGTTGTTGTTTCTTGGATGTGTCAAGATAACTTCAGCGCAGCATCGTGTTTTGCTCAACGTGTCTGACGCGTATGAGCTTTCGCCGGTAGTGCAGGCGTTGGTTTATGTCAACAACAACGTAGCCGGAGTGACGGATACCGATGGTCGATCCGTGTTGATGTTGCCCACGGGATCAACTCAATTGAAAGTCTATGCATTTGGATACGATACATTAAGCCAAACCATCACGGTTCGAGGCGCTGATACGCTGCAATTGCGGCTCACACCGGCGGATGTTCAGATGAATATTCTGGTGGTGAGCGGAACGAAGTACATCAAACCAATCGATAAGCTTACTGTGAGTATGGAGGTGATCAAGGGGGAAGACCTCACGCGTAAAATCACCCCTAACCTGAGTGACGCCATTGAACGGGTTTCGGGTGTTACTATTCTGGATGGACAGGCTTCTATTCGCGGCGGAAGTAGCTATGCCTTTGGCGCAGGCAGCAGGGTGTTGTTGGTCGTGGATGATATGCCGTTGATGACGGCTGACCGCAACGATATCAAATGGAATTTCGTTCCCTTAGAGATCGTTGATCAAATTGAAGTTACCAAGGGGGCGGCTTCCGTGAGTTATGGTGCATCGGCATTGAATGGTGTTATTCAGGTGCGCACGGCCTATCCCGAGGGCAAGACCTGGACAAAAGCGTCTGCCTTTCAGATGGTATATCCTGAGCCGGCGGGACCTGCAGGAAAATGGTGGGGCAAGGAGATCCCTTATCAGAGTAATATTTCCATGGCGCACGCATTCACGACGGAGCGTGGCTTGGACGTTGTGCTCAGCGCGAATGTGCTCGATGCGCGTGGGTTTCTGGTTGGTGAAAATGAACGCCGCTCACGGATCAGTTTTAAAACGCGTAAGTTCTTCCGTGATGGAAAAATTGCTGTGGGCTTGGATGGTAATTTTCTCTACAAAAAACAGGGCTTGTTTCTGTTTTGGGCCAATGATTCAACATCCGCTTATTTGCCGTTTTCTTCGGGTACAAATGTTTCAACCGATGATTTATGGACGTCACTTGATCCATGGGTAAAATGGACTGATCGTTTTGACAATCGGCACACGTACAAGATGCGCTACTATATGACTTCACAGCCACTCAATACGCGCATGGAGCCGGTGGCACATAATATTACTGCGGACTATCAGGTAAAGCGCACGCTGCCTTTTGATATTGCAGCAAGTGCCGGTCTATCAGCCACACAAACGATTTTCATTGATGGAAATGTGGGAGGAAGGCATGGCGGAAATCTGGCCGGAGTTTTTGTGCAGGCACAGCGCTCATGGAAACGCTTGGAGTTGCAGGCGGGCTGGCGTTATGAAGTGTTTCGTATCGATACCATTTTCACTCCCGCTGTTCCCGTGCAATCGTATGGCTTGAACTATGAATTGAATCCAAAAACACACCTTCGCGCATCCTATGGTGAAGGCTTCCGTTTTCCTTCCGGCATCGAGCGGTTTTTGAAATACAACATCGACATTCTATATGTTTATCCCAATCCGGAATTAAAGCCGGAACGTGGTTGGAATTATGAACTTGGTGTTAAGCGCCGAATGAATATCGGTGGATGGTCGGCATTCCTTGATGCAGCGCTGTTTTACACGCGGTACAAGAACATGACGGAGTTCTATTTTAGTCAGTATGGTGTGGTCACTGATCCCTTGTTTGGCTTTGGATTCAGTTCGGTCAACGTGACCAATGCGCGTGTGCTTGGATCAGAGCTTACAGCAAATGCAGAGGGGAAAATCGGTCGGATGAAGATCATCTTAAATAGTGGGTACACGTATGTCTGTCCCGTCGATGTCGATAGCATGCCGGAATTGAAATCGTTTGGACGCTTGGTGCAATATGCCGCAGAGACTTTCAATACAATTGAATCCAACAGTGATTCCCCCATTTTGAAGTATCGCTATCGTCATTTGGGTAAATGCAATTTGGACATTGAACATGATAACGGAATCAGCGCAGGTGTTGGTCTGCGCACTTACAGTTATATGGAGCGCGTCGATAGTGTTTTCTCGTTTTTCATTCCGGGATTGGATCACTATCGCCGCACCAATCGGAATGGAAGCGCGATTATGGATGTGCGATTCGGTTACGCCTTCAATGATCGGCATCGCCTTGTCTTGCACTGCACGAATGTGTTCAATCGTTTCGTCGCTGTGCGCCCTGCAAAGCCCGAAGCGCCTAGAGGAATTGGTATGCAATACACGTGGAGTTTCTAGCGCTATTCGTATTCATTAAGTCCAACCAAAAAATACTTTTCGTCGTTGAGCAGATAGCCCTGATCTGTTTTCGTAATCCGAAGGCTCGATTGTTGGCCGTTGTTCCAAATTAGCGTGAGGTATTCTTGACCTGATTTTTTCTCAATGGAATATTTACCACCGTCATTTCCCGCTGTTGCTGCACTGAAATCATAGTAACCCCCGCTCGTGTAAGCGCTGCTGCTGCGGAAATAAAAGGTGCCGTTTTCGTAGAGATAATACGCCCATTTTTCGGTGTATCCATTGCCTGTATAGAGGTATAAGAATTTTTTATTGGCGTAAGATCCGGTGTTTGCCGCTTGCGGCGATTCTTGTTTGGATGCCGGTGTGGTTGTGGCTTTATAGGCTGTCTCCAGTTCTTTCCAAACGGCCTCGAGCGACTCTCCATTTCTGATAAAATAGACGACGTTGAATTGCTCATCGGTTAACCACAGATTTCCTGCATCATCAAGTGTGGCAAAACTTGGTGCCGCGGAGGCCTGCTGTGAGGTCATTAATTTGAGTGTTGGATTTTGCCAAGTGCATAGTAACGGCTCAAGCGTGT
>CANHYZ010000299.1 GCA_947464885.1 Flavobacteriales bacterium | reverse complement strand
ATAATGCTGAATTCCACGGCATCAATCGAAATTCGCGATACGGCATCGGGGTTTTCTATCCATTGGTAGGTATAGCGAAGCTGTGATAACGTGCGCTGGTAGTCGGGACGACGCTGGTAGTTGAACGTCGCGCTCAACGATGTCTGCGGATCACTGCTTTGGGCCGTGAAGTCGCAGCCAAATGGCCATAGACGTGGAACGCGGTAGGTGATTTCAGGTCCGATTTCGAACGTGTTCAGTTGGAAATTACGTTGCAATTGGTCGGTTGCATTTTCATCATCAGCACTGGCAAACGCCAAGGTTTGTGAGGCCTCTAGACCCGTGATGATGTTGAAGTCAAGCGCTTCGGCTCCGCAAAATAGATTGCGGTGTGTGTACGTCAGGTTGCTGTATATCCCCATGTTGCTGCTGCGGTTGGTGATGTGGGGATAGAAGAAAAATGTTTGCTTTTTCTCCGGCGTCAGTCGAACGTGCGTATCCAGAATATGAATTTTTTGATTGACCTGATTTTCCCGGGGCAGCAATTGAATGGTGGTCGAGCGAAACACACCCATTTGTGAATAGCGTTTGTAGGTGCGGTCGATGCGCGAACGCTGATACATGTCGCCCGTGCGATAGCTCTGCACGCAGGAAATCAATTCCTTATCCAAATCAGGCTTGCCGTAACTCAGAATCTTGATTCCATCGTATTCGAGCGTGTCTGTAGGGGCATAGTCCGGATTGGTAATGTCGTAATGCGTGTGCACGTATACATCACCGATGAAGTATTTCTTGTGCGGCACACTGATCATACTGTCGGCATAATTCATGGCCGGCAATTGCGGCATTTCGATGCGCATAATGAGATCCACTTGATTCTTGCCATTGGATGTGTCGGCATCGAATACAATGTACTCCTTGTTAAAGTCGTAGTACCCGCGTTCGTTGAAGAAGTTGGCAACGGCTTCCCGCTCGGCATTCAGCTTGTCGACGTCAAAAACGCTGGTGCTGTCAATGGTGACCACCCTTCGGAGAGCAGCTTCACTTTTCGCCATTTCTTCATCGGCGATCTTGTATTGCAGTGAGCGAATGCGATAGGGTTCACCGGGATAGACATGGAAGAATACGCGGCATTTCGAACTGTCGCTGTTGTATGCAGCCTCGGCCCTGACATCGCTGCGGAAGTAACCTTTCTTTTGCAGAAAGATATTCATTTGCTCAGCGCTCTTGTTCATTCTAGAGGTGTCGAGCAGCGCTGTGGGTTCGCCTACGGTGTATGCCCAGAACATACGCCAACTCTTGCATTCGACGGGCGTCTTATTATTGGCCGCGCGCCGATTGTTCTTATCCATGCACCGTTTGCCCGCTCGTTTTTCACTCTCACTGAGTTTTTCTTTGTTGACCAACAAGTACACCGTATGGTTGAAGCGAAACCAGAGAATGCGCTTGTTGGGCTTGAGCTTCGAATAGGAGAGAATTTCATCTTTGGGCACTTCAAAGTCACTGATAGGAGCCATTGGAATGGTATTGACATCGAAACCCAGTGGTTTTTCTTTGGTCGAATGAATGACCACATCCTGACGGCGCATGAAGGACTTGCCGTCGGGGACATCACGCAGTCGTGCACAACCAGCTGCCATCATCAGCAGGAGGCTGCACATCGTCAGGGTATATGTGCGGTTCGTGCTACACATTATCTTGCAGCGCAATTTTGTGCAGAAATCGGTTCATCCGCGATTTAATTCTAAAAAATCATCCGTTGAAAAAGGACATCAAGTGGGTTCGCTCCCTACAGCAGAAGAAGTTTCGCTCCGAGAGCGGTTGCTTTGTAGTGGAAGGACACAAGGGCGTTGAAGAGGGCATGAGGTCATCCTTTGCTTTGCATTCGCTCTATACAACAGACGCGGAATGGGCGGCTAGTCACAAGGAGGCGATACCGGTCAACAGCCGTGAGATGGAGCAGATGAGTTCATTGGCCACGCCCTCTGCATACCTCGCTGTCTTTCATCAATCTCATTCGATTGATTTCAAGGGCACCGACAGCGCACTGCTGATTCTCGATGGCATAGCTGATCCGGGTAACATGGGTACAATCATTCGCACGGCCGAATGGTTTGGTTTTGAAACCATCCTTTGCACCCCTGATTGTGTGGAGGTCTACAATCCCAAGGTGGTTCAGGCAACAATGGGGAGCGTCTTTCGCATGCGGGTGCTTTCGCTTTCGGAGGAAGAAATGCAGCGTGCGCTCAAGCAGAACGACTATTATATTATTGCGGCGGACCTCAAAGGCACAAACGTTTACCGTTTCGACTTCAACCAAAAGCTGGCGATTATTATCGGTAGTGAAAGTCATGGTGTTCGCCCGGCCATGCGCAGCTTGGTGGATGAGTTTGTGACAATTCCCGGAAGCGGCCGAGCGGAGTCGCTTAATGCATCGGTGGCGGCGACGGTGTTTATGAGTCAGTGGCGCTGTAGTAATGACTAGTGACAAATGACTAGTGACAAATGCGCAGCATACTACCTATTCGTCACTAGTCACTAGTCATTTGTCATTAGTCATTCCCGAAGGGATTTCCATCCAATGCGTCACATCTTTGAAAAAATGATTGCTGTTGCCTTCTCCTTGCCAGAAGTGTGGGCCGTGCTGAGCGCATTTCTCGCTGGCCGTCGGATAAAAGTCCTTGATGAATTTGAGTATGACCACTTCGCGCATTTCGAATTCGCCCGATTTTCCGGGAAGAAACACGCGGTTGCCGGGAATGTATCCCAACAAACGCTGACCATCTTCGGGCAATTGCTCCTGTACCGATATCCACTTGCTCATAGCGTCATGTATTAGCGTCCGATGAATACGGCTTTTCTCTTTTCCATAAAGGCTGTCACACCTTCACTGTAATCGTTGGTGCCGCCGGCTTCGATTTGATACTGCTCCTCGAGGTGAAGCTGCTGGTCGAGTGTGTTGGTCATGCTCGCATTCAGCGCGGCTTTGGTGAGGCCTAGCGCGTGCGTAGGCATCAGCGAAAGGTCTTGCGCAAGACGTGTAATGGTTTCCTCAAACTGATCGTCGGCCACGCATTTGTAGATCATGCCCCAACGCTCGGCATCCGATGCGCTGATCTTTTCGCCTGTCATCATGATGGCCGATGCTTTTGCAAATCCAATCAGACGCGGCAGGAAGAACGTGCCTCCGCTATCAGGTACAAGTCCGATTTTCGAAAAGGCCTGAAGGAAGGAGGCTGATTCGGTGGCTACAACCACGTCGCACGCCAGCGCAATGTTGGCACCGGCACCGGCAGCAACGCCGTTAACCGCAGCAACCACGGGCTTAGCTATGTTTCGAATCTTTTCGATAATCGGGTTGTAGTGCTCGCCCAGGATGGTTTTGAATCCGGGTGGATTGGGCCCTGTTACTTCCGCCAGATCCTGGCCGGCACAAAACGCCTTACCATTGCCCGTTATGACGATGCACCGAACGTCCTTATTCGCAGCGGCTTCGTCGAGTGCCGACTGCAACGCCAGCGCCATCTCGCGGTTGAAACTGTTATAGACTTGTGGTCGGTTCAGCCGCAGTAATGCTACCGATCCGACGTGTTGTATTTGAATAGTATCGCTCATGCGCTGGGCTTGATTGTGAGTTGGGATTTGCAGGGATGCAATTTTACGATGAAATGTTTAATGACCGCCCCTCGGCTTCGCTCGGGGACCGCCCCTCGGCTTCGCTCGGGGACCGGTGTGTTCGTTTAATAGGATGACCTCGGCTCCGCT
>CANHYZ010000298.1 GCA_947464885.1 Flavobacteriales bacterium | reverse complement strand
TCTCCAACGTTGGTAAATCGTTCGGGTCGCCATTGAACGGGTTTTCGATTTCTTCGGCGATCAATTCAATACTGGTAAGCACATAAAGAACAAACACGGTAACGGGTGCAATGAAGTAGATCATTTGTGTGCTGTAAATCCAAGGGAAAAGCATCACATAGAAAAAGATGAATTTCTTCAGGAACACCGAGTAGGAGAAGGGGATAGGTGTATTCTTGATGCGCTCGCAGGCGCCACACACGTCGATTAGTTTGTTGAGTTCTGTTTTGAAATGATAGACTGATTGTCCGTTGAGTTTACCTTCCTTTGAGAGCTGCGCGACATATTCCATCAGACAGCGGAAGACCTCCAGAGGTTGATGCGTTGCATGGGTGATGCGCTTGTAATACGCATGCGCTTGGTGTGTTGACCATTGCTTTGTGTAAAAGGCATCGTCGATTTTTTCGTTTTTCAAATGTGCTTGTAAGGCATAGGGAAAGGTCGTCAGAAGCAAGCCCAGCATGTCACGTGCTTCTTTGTCTTCTTTCGGCAAGACGGCATTCATATGGCTTGCGAAAGCGCGTGTATTGTTGGTGAGGTCGCCCCACAATTTGCGTCCTTCCCACCAGCGGTCATAGGCGCTGTTGGTTCGAAACACGAGCAGCAACGACAAAGTGAAACCTAGAATAGAGTAGATGGTCGAAATCGCCTTTGTTAATTCACGCGTCTCGTTGCTATACCAGGTGTGAAATTCAAAGTAACCGATGGCACCGGCGTAGATAGTAACGCCAATCATCAACGGCATCAATTGCCGGAATGTCTCCGCCTTGTGAATTCTGAAAATAAAGGTGAACCAGTCCTTGGGGTTGTAGGTGATCATGAGAGCGCAAACATACAAATGAGCAATGATTAATGACTAGTGACAAGTGACGAATGAGGAGTGAGGCAGAAGTGAATCCCACGCCACAATCATCACTTGTCATTCGTCACTAGTCATTTGTCATTTGTCACTTGTCACTATTCAACCGTGAGGCGCAGGCTTTCGTTTACTCCCTCCGCGCTGATGCGCACATGGTACTGACCCGATGCGACGCCGCTCCAATCGTATTGGCGCTGTGAGCGACCGGATGGAACGACAACCGAGCCTTCACGCAGTACCAATCGACCGGTGGCATCGGTGATGTCTATGTTGATGATCTGCGGGGTGATTAAATCGAAGAGCATTGACCACGCACCGGATGTTGGGTTTGGACCGACACTCAGTGCGATACTGCCGTTGAGCTGTTCCTGCACATTCGAAGGAAGCAGTTCTACAGTGAGTGTTGCAGTGCAACCGTTGTCATCAGTAACGGTACCATCATAGCTACCTACACACAGATTACCCGGAGCGAATGACATTTGCGTAGCGGGGTCATTCCATACGACGTTATAGCCGGGTGTTCCTCCGGAAGCACCGGTATCAATGGCGCCATTGCAATTGACTTCATCGGTAACAGGAGTAGTGCTGATTAACACCAATGACAGTGGGGTGGGTTCGTTGACCACGAATTCCTGTGATTCAACGCATCCGTTGGCATCAGTCACAAATACGGTATACGAGCCCGCTGCGATTGCGCCGGGATTGAGTGTACCCCAATCAAACACAAATGGTCCGGTTCCTCCAATGGCGGTAGCATCGATACTTCCGTTCGCGTCGCCGTTGCATAGCGCGTCATTGATGGTGGCGTCGATGACGATTGGGGCAGGTCCTTCCAATGTAATGAGGGTGTCGAGCACCAGGTCACCGAAAAGGTTGTCGACCTGCAGCTGATAATTACCGGCGGGGATTTCATCAATGGAAGGTCCGCCAATTTCGCCATTCCAGTTATAGGTAAACTGCGAGGGATCAGACGTGACATTGAGGGTGATGAAACCGTCTTCGGCATTCGGGCAGGTAGGACTACCGAGTGTAACCGTATAGGTGAGAGGCACATCTCCTGCAATCGTGAATTCCGCTAGTTCTGCAGCGCACCAGATACCGGTATTGCCTTTAAAGCGAATACCCATGGTATGCAGGCCGAGAGCAAGTCCGGTGGTGGGCACTGTTCCCTCTGTGACAACGGATGTACCCGGTGTGATGGATATCGGTGTTCCAAGTCCTTCCCCCGGATCGGTGTCGATGAAGTATTCCGCGGCGGTGATTTCGTAGAATGTGTTCACTCCACCAACAGGTTTAATCATGAAGATGCGTGCTGCGGTTCCACTCCAGAGGCCTGCTGAGGATTGTGTGCGAATAGCGAGCTTGTAAACGCCCGGTGACATGTCGGCCACGAGGCTTCCAATAATGTCTACATCGTTGCCGGGTGCAAGGTCAATGGCTGTGCCCTGTCCCACGCCCGGATCGGCGCCGACGAAGTATTCGGCAGCAATAATTTCATGGAATTCTTCGCTGCTAAAGGCTGATGGAGGGCGCAGAATAAACTGACGCGCAACAGTGCTGCTCCAGAGGCCTGCTGTCGACAGAACGCGCACCGAGAGTTTATGGAAACCGCTGCTGAGGTTCAGCGGAGCGATGTCTTCGAATTCAACTGCTGTGCCTTGTGTGATGTCAATGGGAGTTCCGTTTCCCGGTCCAGGATCATTATCGATGAAATATTCAGCGGCAATGATTTCATGGAAGGTAAGTTCACCATTGACCGTTGATGGTTCCACGTAGAAATTACGCTTCACGGTATTGCTCCAGATACTTGCACTGCTTTTGGTGCGGATGGCAATGCTATTCACACCGGTTGAAAGTTGGCTTGTGGCCAGTGAACTATTGATGTCGATTGAATTGTCCGCATTAACCGTGAGTGGCACGCCGTTGCCCGGGCCCGGATCGGCCCCAAGGAAGTACTCCGCTCCCACGATTTGCTGCGCTGCTGCTAACGTGCTCATGAGCGCTGATAGCAACAAAAGGATGAGCGTTCTCATTCTTGTACCGGAATGGTTGAAGTGGCATTGAATTGCAAGTTGTCGCCTTGTTGGAGGATGTTGTTGAACAAGGTGAAGGTATTCACGACCGGCATTTCGAGCAGTGTGCTGCCGTAGTTAGATTCTGCGATGTAAGGAGATGCACCGCCATGTACACCAACATCGGTGCCGTCGATGGCGTAATTGTTACCGGTGCTGCTATCGATCAGATTGAAATCGGCCAACGTGAAGTTGTTGTTGAGATTTACAAAGGGCATCGGTTGATTTTCCAGGTTATTGCTGAATGTCGCACCGGTTATGGTGCTTAGTGCGCACGATGTGCAGTAAGTAAGGTTGTTGTTGAACTGGCAGTTGTGACAGAAGTTACCATTGCCGATAGCATTTGGTCCATTTCCACTGGAGGTAGCCGCAGAGGCTAATTCCGCAAAAATATTGTTGTTAAATACGGCACCGCTGAAGTCAATATGAACTTGGCTGAGAAAGATGTTGTGATCGAAGACGATAGGATTAACCGGGGCGAGGTTTTCATTGCCGCCTATCCGAATGGCCGCAGCATTATTGCTTGAACCGCTGATAGCTTGGAAAATACAATTTTGAAAAAGCAGGTTCGTGTCGTTGTTGATGTAATCCAAAAAATTATTGAAGTAACAATTTTGGAATACCAAGTCTTGCGCGTTGTATTCAGATCCACCGCAGGATCCGCAACCCGCTGCGACATTCGTGCGAACGGCAGCAGCATATTCGCTTTCAGGATTGAAGCGACAATAATCAAAAATGAGTTGACTTGCTCCGATGTCTGTAACGCTTACAAACTCGATTCCGCGAT
>CANHYZ010000297.1 GCA_947464885.1 Flavobacteriales bacterium | reverse complement strand
CACCACAATGTTCGGCCTGAATCGATCCCAATCAATTGGAAGACTTCCGCTCAAGGCGAGGCGCTTGTTGAGATCCTCAAGCGATGCGGTGCCAATCAGCAACACCGGATATCCGTCGCCGAAGGCCGATAATGCCTGTTCCGGAGCATAGCGTGCATCCACGATACGCTTGGTTGTTGGCGGCATATATACGAGTTTACAACTTCGCTCAAGCGCATCGGAAAAGAACGTATTTACTTCATCAGGAGCGATCATCGCTGCGCACTCATCAGACCAAATTGTCACGTGCATTGAAGGCCCTGTGCTCAATTCCCATGGAATTAGGATGCTACGATTATGGTTGAGGGGCGAGCGAGCGGTGATGCTAAATCCTCCGACATCCTCCTGCACATCAAAAAAGCAAAGCGTCGGATCTTCACGCTGGGTGATGAAACGCCCCTCATCATCCACCAGCATCCAGCGTCGATCGTGGGCCAGTCCTCTATCCGACAGTGCTGCCCGATCAAGCGCAATGCCCTTCAGCGATTTGATGGGATAGATGAATATGCTGCGGATGGTTGGCGTCATAAGAATGTCAAATACGTCGGGGAAATTACGGAACAGACATCCACCCCTAAATTTGCGCCCGCATGAAATTACAAAATGATCTGATTCTGCGCGCTGCACGCGGCGAATCAACCGAACGAGCGCCTGTTTGGGTGATGCGACAGGCCGGAAGAGTGTTGGCGGAATACCGCGCCACTCGGGCACAAGCCGGAAGTTTCAAGAATCTCTTGATGAACCCTGAATTAGCCGCAGCGGTAACGATTCAACCCGTAGATATCTTTGGAGTTGATGCTGCAATTCTCTTCTCCGACATCCTTGTGATTCCCGAAGCCATGGGGTTACCCTATCGCATGGATGAAGGCAAGGGACCATCCTTCGACCAAACCATTACCAGCGCCCGCGTTGTAGATCAACTCAGCACGGACAACGTTCTAGAGAATTTGCGATACGTTTTTGATGCCATTGACCATATCAAACGCGATCTCTCCGACCGTGTACCATTGATTGGATTTGCAGGCGCACCATGGACCATCTTCTGCTACATGGTAGAAGGACGCGGATCAAAAACATTCTCTCTTTCCAGAGCAATGCTCTCCAAAGATCCCGAGTTGGCACACCGCTTGCTTAGCCGAATTACGGAAGCAACCATCGTTTATTTGAAAGAGCAGATTAACCATGGTTGCAACATGGTTCAGTTGTTTGACAGCTGGGCAGGTATACTCAACAAAGACACATACGAACAGTTCGCTTTGCCATACATTCAAAAAATATGTGATGCTATTACCGAAGTGCCGGTAACCGTGTTTGCCAAGGGGGCTTTCTTTTCCCTGGAAGCCATGGGCAAGCTGAATTGCCGCACCATTGGTATTGACTGGCACACTTCACCCGGTTTTGCCCGTCAAGCCATAGGTGAAAGCAAAACGCTCCAAGGCAATCTCGATCCCGCTGTTCTCTATGGCTCAGAATCTTTCATCATCCAACAAACCGAACGAATGCTTGATGCTTTCGGAGGCCGGCAGTATATTGCGAACCTCGGGCACGGGGTTTATCCCGATATTGACCCGGGTAAACTCAAGCTATTCATTCAAACCGTACAAGCGTATCAATACAAACCATCATGAATAAAGTCAGCTTAGCACTGGTCGCCCTGCTGTTTTGCAGTTTGGCCTCAAATGCACAAACCAAAAAGCCCGGAACGGCACCATCCAAGACAGGAACCAAGACCACCGCTGCATCAAAAGAGGCGGCACCGGTTGAAGAGAACACGGCTCCAACCAATCTGGTATTGGATGCAAGCTTCGAGATAGATGACGTTAAGCTGCTCAAGGCTTACGGCCAACTCCCGACAATGATTAAAAACTGGGGATCTCCCAACGAATCACAAGCTGACCTCTTCAACACGATGGCGAAGAGCCCGAAGGTGGCAGCACCCAAAAACGATCTCGGAACAGAAGAGCCGTTTGAAGGCAGCGGTTATGGCGGTTTTCGCGCATTCACCAAAGACCCCAAGAAAACACGCACCTACATGCAAACAAGGCTTACTCGCAAGCTTACCAAAGACAAACTCTATTGCGTAAAATTCAATGTAAGCCTCTCGGATTTGAGCAAGTGGGGTGCCAGCAACGTGGGTATGTTTATCAGCGACCGTAAGGTTCAAAACGCGAATACCAATGCGCTCACCTTTCAGCCTCAAATCACAGAAAAAACCAATGCTCCTGTCACAACCATGAGCGGTTGGGAAACCATTTGCGGAACCTACCTCGCTACCGGTCGCGAAGAGTATATCATCATCGGATGTTTTGGTGTTGAGGCCGATATCAAACTTGAAAAAGTAATTAAACCTACAAGCCAGGAAGGTATGATTATGCCGGAGGCTTACTACTACATCGACAATGTAGAGGTTCTTGAAATTGCATCTCAGACCGATTGTTTCTGCGGAAAAAAAGAAGACAAAGATCCTGACTTGATTTACAGCCGTGCCAGTGCGAAAAACGTAGACATGAAACCCGCCGAAATGGTGAAAGCCACTTCCGTGTGGTTCTCTTATCTCTCGGCTGAAGTACCGGCTATGTTTGAGCAGGAACTGCTGGATGTTGCCAAATTACTCCAGGACAATCCGACCATTAAATTGGATTTGGTGGGCCACTCCGACAATGACGAGCAAAACGAAACCAAGACCAACAAATCGTATATCGGCCTGGCACAGACCCGTGCAGAAGCCATCAAGAAATTCCTTACCGAAAATGGTGTGGATGCAAGCCGAGTAAGTGTCTCCGGAAAAGACAATACGGTACCTGCGACCGACAAGACAACTCCGCTTGGAAAAGCACAAAATCGACGTGTTGAATTTTCGGTGAAATAAATTCAATCAATAACAACACTCAAGGGAAGCTTCGGCTTCCCTTTTTTTGCCTATTCACATCATTCCGCTGATAATCGCTGCGATGTGCATCGAAATATTCAGCGAGAATTCGAGTTATTCGTAGGCATGAAGCGATGGATAGCAAGCATATTCCTGTGGTTACCGGCGATGGTAATGTGCGCGCAGAACCTCGTCATCAATGGTAGCTTTGAAACAAAATCGTACTGCCCGAGCAATTTCAACCAGCAAACGCTGAATACGATTGCCGGCTGGTGGCAGCCCACCGATGGCACCCCGGATTACTTTAACGCCTGCAGTGACAAAGCGGGTGTGCCCAATAATATCTTCGGCCAACAAGCGGCCAAAGACGGTGAAGCCTATGCCGGCTTCGTTACCTACAGCGTAGGTAATAAGCGCAACTATCGCGAATACCTGCAAACCAAATTGAACCGTCCCTTAGTGGCCGGCGAAATGGTGTGCATCGAACTCTATGTAAGCGCAGCAGATTACTGCAACTACGTTACCGATGGGATAGGTATTTTATTGAGCGAAAAAAAGGTCGAAAGCAATCTGCAAAGTGAATTGGCTTATGTCGCAACGATGAGTAACCCTCGACTAAACATGTTGGACGAAGCGAAGGAATGGCAGCTGCTTTCCGACATCTACACGGCTAAGGGCGGGGAAGAATACCTGACCATCGGAAATTTCAAAACAGACAAAGAGCTTAAGGTTATTCGTCGCACCGCCGATATGAACGATAAGGGCTACGGCACATGGTCATACATGTATGTCGATGATGTCAAAGTAAGGCCCGTACAGCGCAAACTCGAATGCAGTTGTGAAAACGAATACCT
>CANHYZ010000296.1 GCA_947464885.1 Flavobacteriales bacterium | reverse complement strand
TTTAATAAGAAGAGAAAGAAATACTGAGGGGGATTACGGATTACAGATTACGGATTACGGATTACGTAATACTAAGCACTGAGTACTATTTACTCAGTGCTTTTTTTTGCTTAGTCATTTGTCACTAGTCATTTGTCACTAGCCACTAATCCCTATTACGCTGTTTGTGTTTTAACCGCCGGAATCCCTGTTTTACTAATGGCTCCATAACCACCTTCGATTTCAGAGAAATTACGGTAGCCACGCGCCTGTAAGATGGACGCGGCAATCATGCTGCGATAGCCACCTTGGCAATGCAGGTAGAAATGTTCTTTGGGGTCGATGGAGGCCATCCACAGATTGATATCGGAAAGCGTGTTGTTTTCTGCGCCTTCCACATGGCCGCTTTCAAATTCACTGCATTTGCGTACGTCGAGCACTTTCGTTTTTCCGGCGATGAATTCACCTTCGAATTGGGATGCCGTAATGCGCACAATGGTGTCGACATCTTTGCCGCTCTGCTGCCATGCTGAAAATCCGCCCGTCAGGTGTCCGAGAATCTGATCAAATCCAACGCGGCTCAGACGGGTAATTGCTTCTTGCTCTTTGCCGGGTTCTGTGACAAGCAGAATCTTTTGATTGACGTCTACAATCATAGCACCTACCCACGGTGCAAAGTCTCCGTTGAGCCCGATGTTAACGGCGTTAGGGACAAACCCGTTGTGAAATTCAGCAGCACTGCGTGTGTCTAGAATGAGGGCGTCCGTCGCTTCTGCTACGGTTTCGAATTCACACGGGGTAAGGGCTTTCATGCCGTTACTCATGACCTCGTCGAAAGTGGAGTAGCCTTTTTTATTCAGGGCAACATTCATGGGGAAGTATGCCGGAGGAGCAGAGAGTCCATCGGTAACTGCATGAATGAAGCTCTCTCTGCTAGGCTGATTGAGTGCGTAGTTTATTTTCTTTTGATTGCCTAAATCGTCGACCGTTTCTTTCATCATGTTTTTGCCGCATGCGCTGCCAGCTCCATGCGCAGGATAAACGATGACATCGTCGGCCAGTGGCATAATCTTACTGTTCAAACTATCGTAAAGCATTCCTGCTAATTCTTCCTGCGTCATGTGAGCAGCTTTTTGAGCAAGATCCGGACGTCCGACATCACCAAGGAAAAGGGTGTCGCCCGAGAAGATACAATGGTCTTTCCCGGCTTCATCTTTCAGCAGATAAACCGTGCTTTCCATGGTGTGGCCGGGCGTGTGAAGTGCTTTTATAACAAGGTTCCCAATTTTGAATTCTTGATTGTCGGTAGCGATTATGGCGTCGAATTCAGGCTGCGCAGTGGGTCCATAAACAATGGGAGCTCCTGTGGACTTGCTCAAATCGAGGTGTCCTGAAACGAAGTCCGCATGGAAGTGTGTTTCGAAGATGTATTTAATTTTTACACCATCTTTTTCTGCGCGATCGAGGTAGGGCTGAATTTCACGCAGCGGATCGATGATGGCTGCTTCTCCGTTACTGGTGATGTAGTAAGCTCCCTGAGCGAGGCAGCCGGTATAGATTTGTTCGATTTTCATAGCGTATGAATGTGGGCCAAATTTAATGATGTGATGAGTTGTCTTGTGTTTGATAATTGTCAGAACACGGCGCAAAGGAATGAATCAGTTTTTAAGTGCACAGTCATAAATGTTACAAAGAAAAAAGGCCGCTACTTGCGGCCTTTTCATGGGGTATGTTTCCTTTATTTTTTTGCGGGAGCTGCAGGAGCTGCAGGCTTTGCATTACCGGCACCTTCCACCGGCTCTACTTTGATCAATTCAACTTCGAAGATCAAGGCTGAGTTGCCCGGAATTTTGTTTTGGCTGCGTGAACCATAGGCCAGTTCTGATGGAATGTAGAAGGTTGTCTTGCCACCTTCTTTCATGAACTGCAATCCTTCTGTCCATCCCGGAATAACTTGATTCAGACCGAATGTAGCGGGTGTACCGCGCTGCACTGAACTGTCGAACACTGTACCGTCGATAAGCGTACCATGGTAGTGTACGGTCACTTTATCGTTGCCGTCGGGCTGAAGGCCGGTTCCTTCCGTGGTGTGCTTGTATTGCAATCCACTGGCAGTAACCTGGACGCTCTTTTGTTTTTTGTTGGCAGCAAGGAAATCTTCTCCGGCCTTTTTGTTGGCGAGTGCCTTTTGGTCGGCAATTTTCTTGGTTTCTTCTTTATACAGTTTATCGGCTGCTGTAGCGTCCATAGTTCCTTTGCCGGCGAGGTGCTCGGAGATCGCTCTTTTAACTAACTCTTCGTTGTAGTTGCTGATACCGCTCTTTTTGAGGGTTTCTGCCATGGTTATTCCAAGGGCGTAGGAAACACTGTCCTGGCGGGTTTTAAATCCTTGTGCTGACAGTTGCAGCGTGCACGCTACTGCTGCCATAAATACGATACATTTTTTCATGGAAATTGAGTTTGATTAATCGGGGTTAAAGCAACAAAATTAAGTGGTTCGGCTATGTTAAAAAATACTACCGCACAAAAACGAGGCGCTCATCATCGGAACGGGCATCCAGCAGGCTGTATCCGTCGTAGTCAAACGCTCGGCAATCATCAGCTTTGGTAATGGCGTTATCAATAATGAAACGTGTCATCTTGCCACGTGCTGATTTTGCATAGGTGTTCACGACGACATAGTCGTTGCCTTTTTTCTGTCGGAACTCGCAGCTGATGACCTTTCGATGAAGTGTTTTTAAATCGATGCTTTTGAAATATTCAGACGAAGCCAGATCCATCAGGATTCCTTTCTTATCCAAGGCCTGATCCAAATGCGTTGTGATTTTTTCAGACCAGAACGCATAGAGGTTTTTATGGGTCTTGCCGACACTCAGCGGCGTGCCCATCATGAGTCGGTAGGGCATGATGAGATCCAGAGGTCGCAGAATGCCGTATAATCCGCTTAGAATCCTCACATGTTTTTGGGCGAACTCCAATTGTTTGAGATGGAGTTCTTCTGCTTGCAAACCTCGGTATACTTCTCCTTTAAATAGGAGTAATGCGGGATGTGCATTTTCATGTGAAAAGGGCAGATGCCACTGCTTGAATTTTAGTTCGGTTTCTTTGCCTAAAGCGCTGCTCATGGCCATGAGCTTTGATAACTCGGCAGCACTCATTTTTTGAAGCAGTGCAGCGAGTTTTTTTGCTTCAGCCGTGAATTCCGGTTGTGTGCAGGGCAGGTTTGGATAGTGCGTTTGGTCGTCCAGTAATTTCGCCGGCGATATAACGGCAATAAGTTTACTCATAGATTAAGGTCGATATTTTTGATCGAGGTAATCGCCCAATGCCTTTTTGAAGGCGCTCGCCATTAGATCGGCTTGAAGCTCGTACCCCTTTTTGCTCAAGTGAACGCGATCAGACGCGGCCAATTCGGCTCGTTGCCATTGATTAATTGATCCGAGTCCACCCATAATTTCGAAAAGGTCGAAAACAGCGCCATCGTATTTGCGGGCCAATTTGAACATGACTTGTTGCACAGCGATAGCATTTTTATTGGGATAGCGCTTTTGATAGTACGTGTCGTTGTTGGTCACAAACAGGATGCAGGCCTCCGGATTGGCGTATCGAAAATGGCGAATCAGGGAGTCATAGCGGGTTTCGTATAATTCGGCGTTGAAGTCGCCTTCGGGAACGTTGGCATCATTGATTCCAATGCCGAAAATGGCAAGGTCGGGATGCAGTGTTTGAAGTTGATCGGCGAAACGTTCGCATTTCAAATAGCTCCGTGTGCTGGCACCGTTTAC
>CANHYZ010000295.1 GCA_947464885.1 Flavobacteriales bacterium | reverse complement strand
TGCTTATGGTTGCCCCGTAGTAGCCCTTATCGATGTAGTAGTCCTTGATGGTTTTTATCGCGTTGTTCTTGACGTTATCCGTGCTAATCGTCATGGTGCGCAGGTCAAGTTTTTCACGCAAGTTGTCGGCTTCAGATTTTTTAATTCCGTTGATGACGTACTTGGTCATACGCGGGGATTCTTTCAGCGTAATCACCAGGTAGACCTCATTCCCTCTGAACTCTGCCGCGTAAATACCGATATCCGTAAACAGCTTCTGTTTCCATAGCTTGCGAACGGCATCGGTGATAGCGTCGCCGGGAATGGTTACCTCATCACCTTCCTGCAGGCCACTGAATAGTTTAATGGCTTGAACATCGGTATACTGTGCACCGAGCACGCTGATTCCGGCGATACGGTAGTTGAGCGGAGCGGCATAATCGACCTGATTGCCGATGATTGTTTGGGCCAAGCCGGAAGGCAGGCAGGTCAAGAGAAAAAGCAGGAATGCAAGCGCCGCAAAAGGCGCAGCTGGTCGAAAGGAATTATGCATTGCCGGCAATCGGGTTTTGAATTTCAAATGCAATTTGCTCGGAGGTTTTGCCGAATCTGCGTTCGCGTGATTGAAAATCCAGCAGCGCAGCGTAAAAATCATCTTCCCGAAAATCCGGCCATAAGGTTTTGGTGAAATAGAGCTCAGCGTAAGCTATCTGCCAAAGTAGGAAGTTGCTGATGCGTTCTTCGCCACTGGTGCGGATGAGCAACTCAGGGTCTGGAAATGCTGCCGTTGAAAGGTGTGCAGCGAATAGGTCGTCGGTCACATCTTCAGCACGTGTGCCTGCGCTGATGATGGCTTTAACGGCGTGAGTAATTTCCCAACGAGCGCTGTAGTTCAATGCCAGAATCAGGTTGACACGCGTATGTCCCGAAGTGTGTTCAATGGCGCGTTGCAATTCACGCTGACAGTCGGTTGGTAGGTTGTTCAAATCACCGATGGCATGCAGGCGCACGCCATTTTCATCCAACTCATCGAGCTCTCCGACAATCGTATGAACGAGCAAATTCATCAGAGCATCAACCTCTTCCTTGGGGCGGTTCCAGTTTTCGGTGGAAAAAGCATAAAGGGTAAGGTATTCCACGCCCGACTTGGTTGCGGCTTTCAAAGCGGCGCGCACAGCTTCAACGCCATGCGAATGGCCGAAAATGCGCTCTTTGCCTTGATTTTTTGCCCAACGACCATTGCCATCCATGATGATGGCCACGTGACGAGGTGTTCTTGATTTGTCGATTTGCTCCAATAAACTCATGTCGCTCCCATGTCGGAAAATCTATCCAACGCGCGCAAATTTAGGGCTTTTAGTGCCCTGATGCGACTCATAAAAAAGGTTGTAAAAACGAGTTATTGACTATTCGTGTTCCCAGCAGGTCGTTGCCTTGCGATCGAGGCGAATATTGAGGGAAATCATGGAGAAGAAGTAATAGTCTTTACGACCGGGGTCGCCACGTTGTAAACCGCCGTTGTTGTTGCCGGCGGCGTTGGGAATTTCCTGCTGTATGCTCCTGTCAGAAAGCGTGGCAGCCAGCTCTCCGTTGAGGTCAGCCAGCAATCCTGGGTCGATGTACTTACCCGAAATATCGTCGATGTAGTCTGTCCAGGTCTTTCTCACGCCCCATTCCAGACTTAAGCCGAAAACAGCGAAAAGATTGGTTTTGATTCCCGCACCAAAGGGCACTGAAAACATGGTGGTTTTGTACTTCTCGTCACCGAATTCGGTTCCTTGACCCTCTGTCCCCAGTGGCTGAAGCTCATACCACGTTCCGCGGTACTGTGCCATGGGACGCATGCGATAATAGGCGAGTCCGGAAAAGAGGTAAGGGGAAAAACGATACTTGGGATTGCCGAGTTGGTAATTGAAAAAGTTCAATTCACCCTGCACGCTTCCTTCGATTATCTGATTGCGGAAACTCAAGTTGCGATTGCGGATCCACGGGTCTTCGCTGTCGGCGTCCCAAGCCTCTATAACGTGATAGAGAACGCTTGATTTGAGCGTCCATCGGCGATTGAAATTGTTGCGAAAGGAAATTCCACCGCCGCTTTTCATGCGCGTCCCGAAGTGTTTATAAGGATTCACCTCGCCGATGTAATAGCTTGTTCCGTAAAGCAAGCCCACGTCCTTGCTGCGTTCAAACTTGTTTTTCTGTCCGAAAACAGGCAAGCTGAGCAAGAAAATGAGTATGGCGAACAGGGTTTTCATCGGGTCTTCAACGGGGGTGCTTAGTTGGTATTGCCTCTGATACGATTACGATGCATAAAAGGTTCCACAATTAGATGCGTTTGCTGCGTGCGTCGAGTCCCCAGCCCATTTTTTGTCGGATGGTATTGAAGAAACCATGACCGGCAAGGTTGATCAAATGGAATTCAAAACTCGCACGCGTGAGATCAATAATAGTTTCGTTATCGATGGTAAACGTTCTGCTGTCGAGGGTGAGCAAAAACTGTGGTTCTCGTCCTTCGGCGCGAAGCGAAACCTTGCTCGAATTGGAAATCACGAAGGGCCGCACATTGAGATTGTGCGGTGCAATCGGTGTTAAAATAACGTTGTTGCTTTCAGGCATCACAATCGGGCCGCCACAACTGAGTGAGTAGGCCGTTGAGCCTGTCGGAGTAGCAACGATTAATCCATCTGCCCAATAGGTACTCATGAATTGATCATTCACATAGGCATGAATCGTAATCATGCTGTTGCGCTGCTTATTTGTTATCGTGACGTCATTCAGGGCAAAAGGGAACTCTCCGAATTCCTGTTGCGAGCTGCGCACTTCGATGAGCGAACGTTTGTCGATGGTGTAATCTTGATTTACAAGGGCTTCAATAGCGGCGTCGATGGCGTCATTAGAAACAGGCGACAGAAAACCAAGTCTTCCGGTATTGATGCCTAACACGGGAATACGCGAATCGCGGATAATCGCAGCGGTCTCGAGCAGTGTGCCGTCGCCCCCTACACTGAGCAAAAAACTTACACCTTGGATGTCTTCAGAGGTTTTAAAAATCTCTGCAGTGATAGGAAGCGTAATTCTATTGGTGAGGTAGAGATAGAATTTTTCGTAGATGACAATACTGATTCCACGTCGAATCATGGATTCGAGCAGTTTTTCGATGCTGTCGGTGAATTCATCATCGAAACGCTTGCCGTACAGTGCAATTTTCAAGGCAGGAGGTTTTTAGCCGGCAAGGTAAAACAGAAGCCGGTCGCATAAGCAGCCGGCTTCGGGTTATTCTCAACTTTTTACGATGATCAGATATTCAGAATGCGCATGAGTTCGTCGTAGCGCTTGCGCAAATCCTCCGTGTAGGCAGATTCCTGGTATGAAGCCTTGATGAAGTATCCAAAGCGCTCGAAGCTGCTCAGTATGGGGTTCAAGTCGGGTTGATTGATTTTGATATTGACCTCAATTTTCCCGCCTTCACCCGGGCTAACCGATGTACTCAGGATTTTAGCGTTGTTTTCTTCGATAATGCGGGAAATCTGTTGCATGCTGTAGTCTTTATCCCACATTTCCAGCACGATGATACCGCCGCGCTGATTGGCACCTTGCATGTCGGAGAGTTGTTCGACGATGTCCTCCAAGCGAATGGAGCCTACGTAATTATTTTCTGTGTCCACAACAGGCACAATACTGAGTCGATGTTCTCCGGCCATCTTCAAGATGTCCAGGATATGCGTGTCAGGTTGCACACTCTGCCTGAGCAAAGGCAGCCCGGAGGGATCGCCCTTCAGGCTTTC
>CANHYZ010000294.1 GCA_947464885.1 Flavobacteriales bacterium | reverse complement strand
GCATACAAATCGACACGCTGGGCCATTACTCCTTGATTCAACGAAGACAGCAATAAAAAGAACATAAGAAACCTAATCATGCCCCAAAAATATCACTCCTTAACCTAACCCTCAGTCCCCATTCCCCAGTCCTCAGTCCTCATTCCCCAGTCCTCAGTCCCCAGTGCCCGGTCCTCAGTCCCCAGTCCCCAGTCCTCAGTCCCCAGTCCCCAGTCCCCAAAATGAACCTTCCCCCATCATTCTTGTTACCTTCACACCATGATTACAGTCGTCATCTCCACCAATCGAACAGAGAGTTCCACCTCGCGCGTGGCCCATCATATGGCTAACCTCATCGAACAGCGCGGCGAACAAGTTCGCGTGTTGGATTTGGCAGAATTGCCATCCGACTTTTTTCAACCCACGATGTATGATGCACGCACGCCGCACTTCATGGAGCTCTTCAAGACCTATATAGAAGAAGCTCGCCACCTCATTTTCGTTATCCCGGAATACAATGGTTCCTACCCCGGAGTATTGAAACTATTCATCGATGCCTCCCCCGTGAAGTCGTTCTGGAATAAACACGCCAGCATCATTGGGTTGTCAGATGGACATGCCGGCAATGCGCGCGGTCAGGACCACCTCACCGGCGTGCTGCACTACCTCAAAATGCATGTGCACTTTCATAAGCCCAAGCTCTCCGGTATCACCAAATCCTTCGACAGCGAGGGTCACCTCAACAATGAGCGCTACATCACCCAACTCGAGGAGCACGCGGATATCGTTGTAGGGGTGAGGGGTGAGGGGTGAAGGATTGCGCAGGCTGTGCAGAATCGATGATGGTGTTAGGCAAGTTGCTTTTCAACAAAAATCAGCCACTCGCCTATCCCATGTCTCACCGGCCGACCTATTCAACCTCCTAATTTTCAGTGAGCGTTTTACAGTTATGAACACTCAACTCACAAAACCCGTGTGTACAACTTTACCGCTCGTGAAACCGTGAAACGCTTTGTTCCACTATACTTTCGTAGCGTTCCACGCCGGCAGATTCGCCCGTGAAACTCCAAATCAACAACCAAATACAACCATCCGAATATGGGCAAAATCATTACCATCGCCAACCAGAAAGGCGGCGTAGGAAAAACCACCACAGCCATCAATCTGGCCGCTGCGCTTGGAGTCCTGGAATACAAAACGTTGCTGGTCGATGCCGATCCGCAGGCGAACGCCACTAGCGGCGTAGGTGTAGATCCCAAAAGCATCAAAGCCGGTATATACGAATGCCTGGTCAACGATATTCACCCGAAAGACTTGGTGTTGAATACAGAGAATCCGAACTTGTTTCTGATTCCTGCGCACATCGACCTTGTAGGTGCGGAAATCGAACTGATCAACGCCACCAACCGCGAATACATGATGCGCAACGCCCTCAACAAGTTGCGCGATGAATACGACTTCATCATTGTGGACTGCTCTCCCTCCCTCGGATTGGTTACGGTAAACGCCCTCACAGCGAGCGATTCGGTGATTATTCCCGTTCAATGCGAATACTTCGCGTTGGAAGGATTGGGCAAGCTCCTCAATACCGTTAAGATTGTTCAGCAGAAACTCAACACGGATCTCACCATTGAGGGTATCCTGCTTACCATGTACGATTCCCGTCTGCGTTTGAGCAACCAAGTGGTTGAAGAAGTGAAAATGCACTTCCAGGAAATGGTCTTCGATACCATCATCCACCGCAATACGACCTTGGGTGAAGCGCCAAGCTTCGGTCAGACGATTCTCATGCACGACGCCGCCTGCAAAGGCTCGGTAAATTACCTGAACCTTGCGCGTGAGGTGCTGCAGAAGAACGCAATGACGAAAATGAGCAACGAAGAGAAATTCATCAATATCGAAAATGGCTAAGAAACCCGCTTTAGGTCGCGGATTGAGCGCCCTGTTAGAGAACGCATCGAAGAGTGTGAAGGATGGCGCAACAGCTGTGGTGGAAACCTCGGTGGCCGACCTGCCTGAAGTAATGCCCGCAGCCGAAGTCGGCAATGTGGCAGGACCTATCTCCGTTTTGCGCATTTCTCAAATCGAGGCTAACCCGTTCCAACCCCGTCAGGAGTTTGACCCCACCGCCCTGCGCGAACTGTCGCAGAGCATCAAGGAATTAGGTCTCATCCAACCGATCACCGTTCGCAAGGTATCGGCACAGAAATACCAAATCATCAGTGGTGAACGTCGTTTCCGTGCCTCGCAAATGGCCGGTCTCGAAGAAGTTCCCGTGTATGTGCGCACAGCCAACGACCAGAACATGCTCGAGTTGGCCTTGGTGGAGAACATCCAACGCGAAAACTTGAACGCTATTGAAGTGGCCATCAGCTACAAGCGTTTGATGCACGAGTGCAGCCTCACCACCGAGAAACTCGCTGAGCGTGTAGGTAAAGACCGTACGACAGTGACCAACTACGTGCGCTTGCTGAAACTTCCACCCGAGATTCAAATCGGCATCATCGAGAAGCGCATTTCCATGGGTCACGCCCGCGCGCTCATCAACTGTGAGCCGGAAGGCAAGCAATTGAAAATCTACAAGCTCATCCTGGAGAAAGACCTCAGCGTGCGCAAAGTAGAAGAACTCGCCAAGGAAGACGATACACCAAAACTCTTCAAGACTGAGAAAATAGTATTGCCACTGGAATTCCAGAAAATGCAGGCCGACCTGCGATTGAAGTTCGGTAAGAAAGCCAAGCTTTCGCGCAATGAGCACGGCATAGGCAAACTCGAGATTCCATTCGCCACCGACGATGATCTGGTGCGCATTGTGGATATGCTGGAGTTGTAAAAGGATTATTTTTTTTAACCGCAGAGGCGCAGAGTTAATTACTCTGAGCCTCTGCGGTTAATTTTTGATACAAAGTGAAGTCTATTCAGGTATAGTCCAGGTGCTGCGGCACGCAATTTCTAATGCAACAAGAATTTCATTTCCTCCTAATTCATGATTCGTCGGAAAATCTATAATACCTTCGAATCACAAAGCCGTCTCATGAATCGCATTAGCCTGTTTGTTCACCTTAGCCTTTTTGCCGGCCTGTTGCTCATGCATGGCGTTCATCAGGCACAAAGCTTTCAATCGGTTATGGGCGTAGCAACGTCGGAAGTCCGCAGCATTGCGACCGACATCCAAAACAATACCTACGTGGTTGGCTCTTTCTTCGGAACACACGACTTCGATCCGGGGCCGGCAACAGTCAATTTGACCACCAACAATGAACATGCGCTGTTTCTCCAAAAATTCGACAGCGCCGGTGAGTTCGTATTCGCTAAGAAATTACCCACCAGACATCTCCATGCGCAATTGCAGATTGATTCGCAAGGCAACATTTATGTAGCCAGTGATTTTTACGAAACCGTTGACCTCGATCCGGGAACAGGTGTTACGAATGTTACTTCATTCAACAACCTTCAGATTTCCGCTAGCCTGTTCGCTGATGATGTCTATGTAGTGAAACTCAATTCCGACGGAGTGTTTCAATGGGGAAAACGGTATGGCACCATCTACGCAGATGGCATCGACATCGCAATAAGTCCAGACGACGAATTGATTGCAGCAATCACCTACAAGGGGACGCTCTACGTTCCAACCAACCCTACGACGACCTTTCAAACCACAGGATTATCCAACAACATCGCACTCTTTACGCTTGATAACAGTGGCAACATTCAGTGGGCAAAAAACATTGGAAGTGCAGGAGAAAACGATTGGAGCTCTCACGTAAGTACTGCGCCCAATGGCGACATCCTTCTTACGGGTGT
>CANHYZ010000293.1 GCA_947464885.1 Flavobacteriales bacterium | reverse complement strand
GGCATTTCCGGACGGCCGCTATCGAAGGCATCCATAACGAATTCGCCATAAACGGTGGGCATGCGTGATGATACCAAGAAGGGTGTTTGCGACATGCGGCAAAATTAGCATGTGTTGACCATTGTGCTACTCAGTATGTTTTAACCGAGGGGGCACGGGGTGAGAAATACTAAAACGATTGGAGTTTGTATAATTTGGATATATTGCGCGTCAATCATGACAACTATGGAAAAAAAGCAACTGGGTTTTTGGCAAATCTGGAACATGAGCTTCGGGTTCATGGGTATTCAGTTTGGTTGGGCCTTACAGATGGCCAACATGAGTTCCATCTACGAATTTCTGGGCGCAAAGCCGGATGAAATACCCATGCTTTGGCTCGCTGCTCCGCTCACGGGATTGATTGTTCAGCCCATCATCGGTTATATGAGCGACCGTACCTGGCATCCCACCTTTGGCCGACGCAGACCTTATTTCTTTGTCGGAGCCGTACTCAGTTCATTAGCGCTGATCATGATGCCCAATTGCAGCGAACTCTGGATGGCGGCCGGATTGCTTTGGATTCTTGATTCGTCCATCAATATTTCGATGGAACCTTTCCGTGCCTTTGTAGCCGATAAACTCCCCGAGAATCAGCGCACGTTCGGATTCAGCATGCAGAGTCTCTTCATTGGTTTGGGCTCAGTAGTGGCCAGTGCATTGCCTTGGATTTTTACGCATTGGCTTGGTGTAGTAGATGCAGAAGGACATACGGGAATACCGACCAATGTTAAACTGAGCTTCTACATCGGGGCTGCTGCATTTTTCCTCTTTGTGCTCTACACGATTCTCACCACCAAAGAATATCCGCCACAGGAAATTCCCGATCGTGAAAAAGTGATTGAGCGCAAGAAAGGCTTTGGTGCCGGCGTGGAAGAAATCGCCTATGCCATTACGCACATGCCGCGCAAGATGAAGCAGCTGGCACTCGTTCAGTTTCTGACCTGGCCCGGACTCTTTCTGATGTGGTTTTACTACACGCCTGCTGTTGGAGCAGATATTTTCGGCGGAGTTGCGGCAGAGGACGCTGATCCTGCGTTGCGCGCTCTGTACAAACAGGGTAACGAAATTGCCGGACTTACCTACAGTATTCAAAATCTAACGACCTTCTTGTTTGCATTGGCGCTGCCTTTGCTTGCCGGGCGTATTGGTAAGAAATTCACGCACCAATTATGCCTGACCATCGGCGGTGCGGCGCTGATATCGCTTCAATTCATTCATGGTGTCGAACAGTCGCACTGGTTGTTTGTCGTGATGGCTTGCGTAGGGATTGCCTGGGCGAGTATCTTGTCGATGCCATACAGTATGCTCAGCGACTGTCTGCCGGCAGATAAGATTGGTGTTTACATGGGGATTTTCAACTTCTTCATTGTATTGCCGGAAATTATTGCGGCACTTTCTTTCGGCTGGGTGATGGAACATGTGCTGGATCAAAACCGCATGCTCGCCATCAGCCTAGGTGGAACGCTGTTAATTGCAGCCGGAATTGCCGCCATGCGCATAAAGGAATAGTCGATTGAAATTCGTCATGCGCACTCAGGAGTCGCAGCGGCGAATGGCTTCTTCGATTACCGCCAGTGCCTCATCGATTTCAGCATCAGAGATCGTTAGGGGCGGTGCTATACGAAACGACCAGGGGCAGGATAGAAACCAGAAGGTAATTACACCGTTGGCCATACAATACTCGACGACGTGACGCACATGGTCTTCGCTGGGCATATCGATGGCGAAGTAATAGCCACGCTGACGAACTTCTTTCACGTGCAGTAGGCCTCTTAAAAATGACGCTATGCGTTGACCTCTCTTTTCAATGGGTGCAACGATGTTTTCATTATTGAATACTTCAAGACATGCTGCGACGCCCGCGCATACCAGCGGATGTCCGGCAAAGGTGCTGATATGTCCAAGCATCGGGTTGTGCGTGAAAAGGCTCATGCGTTCGCGCGACGCCACCAAACATCCCACCGGCAATCCTCCTCCGAGTGCTTTTCCTAAAACCAGAATATCGGGAACGATGCCGTATTGTTCGAACGCGAACAGTGTCCCGGTTCTTCCCATCCCGCATTGTATTTCATCCAGAATCAACAAGGCCCCTGTTTCATCGCAACGTTTGCGCAGTGCGTGCATCCATGCTAAATCGGGGATACGGACTCCTGCATCGCCTTGAATGGTTTCAGCAAGCACGCAAGCGGTGGTTGGTGTGATGTCGGATAAATCGTCCATAGAATTGAAGCCGATGAAAGCGACATCCGGTATGAGCGGGCGAAATGCTGATTTCTTTTTTTCATTGTAGCTCACACTCATGCTGCCATGCGTGTTGCCGTGGTACCCTCCCTTGCAGGCGATGAGTTGTGTGCGTCCCGTTACGCGCTTGGCCAGTTTCAATGCAGCTTCGATGGCTTCGGTGCCACTGTTCACAAAGTAGCAGCAGTTGAGAGCATCGGGTAGGACAGAAGTGAGCGCTTGTGCAGCGCGCGTTTGTGCCGCTTGCAGATACTCGCCATACACCATGACATGCAGGTGTTTTTCAATTTGGTCGTGCAACGCTTGTTTAATGTGCGGATGACCGTGGCCCAGGTTGTTTACGCCAATACCGGAGATAAAATCCATGTAGCGCTTGCCATCTGTCGTGTAGATGTAAACTCCTTCAGCGCGTTCTACTTCCAGTCCGAAGGGATGGGGCGTTGTTTGCGCGAGACCTAAATCTAATAGAGGAGTTGGCACAGATTAGAAGGGCTAATTTTTTGCAAGTATATGCGAGTTAGCGAAATAGTTCGTGTCAGATTCTTGGAAATGAAATTGAAGGATTCTCTTCGCGCGATTTTTCAATATTATCGATTAATTCCTAATTGAAAACAAAGAGCATCCAATATCTCCGCTTGCTTAGTACTGTCTGTAATCTGACCATAGAATGCAGAAAGTCTTTTCTTGTCTATCGTCCGGATTTGGTGACAAAGAATTACCGATTCTTGTTCTATGCCGAAATTATTGGCTGGAATAAGCGCTTCATTCGGGTAAATCGTTCTTCCTTGTTTGCGCGTTGTGACGGGAATGATATTGACGATGTTGAGCAAGTCATTGATTTCATCTTCACTGATGATGATTACAGGTCGCGACTTTCCTTGTTCGGAGCCAATCACCGGGTCGAGATTAGCTCGGTAGATGGACCATTTTTTCATGGCTTTAAGGATTCAGCATCAATAGCGTCAAAATCATCATGAATCTCATTAATATCGGCCAGAAATAAAGGGTCGAGTGATGCTGATTTCAATAGCTCGAGTTTTTTTGATTTGGAATCAATTTGATCATTTACAAGCACCGTCACCGTCCCGTCGTGACTAAAGTCTGCCGGCAGCGTCAGGGTGACCTGATTGTTTTTGACCTCGCAAATAATTCTAAATGTCATCGTCTATTGAATGATACCTCGAAGATAGCGCATTTCCTTTTTAGCATAACGAATTCAGCTTGATTCTTTTCATACCTGTGCACTGCGGAAATCAACGAAAGTTTTTGCCGTATAGGTTGCTTCGGAGCTTTATTGGATAATTACCTCATCCGCAAAAATCCACGGCTTGCCGCCCGCGCCTAAATGCCAACCGGGGATGGCATCGAACGCATGTTTGGCAACCACTTTGACGTAACGAGCGCTTGCGCGAACGTCTTTACTGAATTCCCTCGTGGACGGTGTGGCTTCCTTTTCGTATTCGGCGATATCAATGGATGCGGCCTGTGCAAATGTTTTTCCATC
>CANHYZ010000292.1 GCA_947464885.1 Flavobacteriales bacterium | reverse complement strand
TGCGTTAGAAATGCACTGCGCTGCTCGTGAATAAAAGCGCCACGCTGGGCAAGCTGCAGATCCCACAACTCAATGAACTCATCGGGAAAATGTGCATGCCCGGAATAGGTTTTCAATACGGTATTGCGCTGCAAAAGCGCGTGATTGTAGGCTACCAACTCTTCCAGGTATGGCTTTGAAATCTGCGATATCGTGCTGTCAAGAAATCGTCTACGCACCTCACTTCCCTCCCAAATCAACTCAATATCGTAGGGCGTCACGATGATGCACGGCAACAAACCAATGTGCTCCAGCAGACGTTCGTATTCCTTGTGATTCCGCTTAAATACTTTGCGCTGATTGCGTTTTACGGCACACACCACCTGATCGACTTGTTCACCACGGGTGAATTCACCTGTGATAGCAAACTGCTGCTGATTGAATGCGATATTTTGCGAATCAACCGGATTGAAATAACTCTTGCAAGTGCACAGGTAAACAATGGCGTCCAGCAAATTCGTTTTCCCCGAGCCATTCGCTCCCAAAAAACAAACAATACGTTCACCAATTTCAAGGCTCACCTCTTCGTAATTCTTAAACTGATAGAGCATCAATCGATGCAGGCGCAGATCGTCCATGATGCACTAATACTGTTTTACTTGGAAATCCATGCCTCCGTAGTCGAAGGCTACAATTTCACGGTTGAGTTCCTCGAGATATTGAAATTCACGTTGAAGCTTTTCCGCTTCATCCTCTCCATCATATAAAACCGTCAAGTCTGACTCTATAAACATAGGCCACCAATTGTCTTTTTCGGAAGCATCGAATGCAATCACTTTACCAAACCATTGGTTGAACTCTTCATTATACACTCTGCAGAAATAAACCTCGAGCGGAATGGCCCTGATAGATGAACTAAATAGCGAGTCAACAGCAACACTGTCAGCAACTCCAACGAATTCAAGAGTTTCAATACGCCGGAGGTAGGCCGCAAGCAAATCCAATCTACTTCCGTAACTCGAAGGCATACGCGCGGTTTGACTATGGTGGTGCAGCACATTATACAGCTCGTGCACGAACTCATCCTTCCGAGCAATCTTCTGAATCAATGAATCCGCAACGGGTTGATCATGTTCCAAATCAAATGCAACCAAGTCAAGAAGAAGTTGCGTCCGCTTGGTTGCTTGAGCCTTCTTGAAGAATGCGTCGACCTCCTTGCGCTTTCTGAAAGGCTGCAACAAGGAGGCAAAATCCAGAAGGTTGCTCGTATTGAAAGCATAACCCATTTCATTATTGGCATTGAGTCGCTTCAGTTCATTGCGGGCCTCCAAAAGAATCTGCGGCAAAAGCATCGCGTAATCATCCGCTTTATACCAGCCACTATCGATGGCCTGAGCCATCAATCGATAAATGGGTTCCCGATATTCATCGATCGCGAGTAATTGCTTCAAGTCACTCAACAAAGGCACCGCGAGCTTTACAGAGTCCAGCAATATCCAGCAACTCGCATTCCAGGTATCAATTGCGATAGTCGGCTCCTCGAGAACGAGGGTTCGGTAAGCTTTCCAAGCCTGCGGTGTCTTCATTCGAAGGAGCACCGTCAAGAGTGCCTCCTGATATTCCATGCTGTCGCTATGCGCCAAAAACTCGCGTGATATGAAATCAATACTTGCCTGACCGGTGTCTGAAGACAAGCCTTCGATGAGTTTACTCACAATCATTTGGCGTTCTTCTGCAGAGAATCCTGAAAGAAGATCAACTACAGATCGGATGCGCTCTGCGGAAGCAGCCGTGAAATCCATTTCCGATGTAATGTCTAATGCCTTCTTGCGAGCAATACTGTCATTACTGAGCAAGGCATCGAAATACGCATTATCCCTGCTTTGAAAATGTGGGTAGGGAAAAACCGTGTCTGTTGACTGAAATGATTCCATGGCGTGTTGCACCCAAGAAGGCAGACCGAACACTGAATCGTAAGTTGCAATTAACGTGTAGCACGACTTATTATGCAGCACTACGGTATGTGCATAGCGTCGAATGGAACCTTCATCACCGACAATGTAATTGAACACTGCGCCTGAATCTGACCATTCCTCCTTGGCAGAAATCAACTGCATATATGCGCCAACTGCGCGCTTGCGACGTTCCTGCTCAAACGATGCTCTACTCTCCCCATCAGAGAATTCATGATATCGCTGGAAAAGCACCATCAACCCCGTGCTTTCACCGGGCTTACTCAAAAAGAAACTTCCGTTGGTTCCGAAAGGGGAATTTGGGTCACGCTGAACCTCCGGATTAAACATCATCATTTCTGCAGATAACCCCGGACCGGCCGGAACGAACGGCAATTCGGTCGTAAAACTCAGTTCATCATTTCGATAAGTCGTGCATTTGCCGGAAACGGGCTGATGAAACGAAATGCTGTTGAGGAAAGAATCTATACGCGCCGCATCTTGCTCGTTGGTAGAAAACGCGTAATAGGCCAACGCCTGCAACACCAACCGGACATGCACATACGATCGGCCATCATTGAGTGTGGCATCGAGTGCAGGCAATCCTTGAACGGTTGTAAAACCGGTATCGATTATGGAGCAGTTCCGGTCTGTGCAATACGCCCTCAGCAAGCGCTTCAACTCATAGCGGTCTTCATCGATGAACTCCGGATCTTCAATGACGTGTCGCTGAACGAGATAATAACCACCCGTTGACTGTGTGACTGACATTACTTCGAAATCGGCTGTCGCCTTGTGAAGTTTATCCTGATTATAGCCTAGGCGTTGACCCGGCAATAACACACGCACAGCGCCATCGGGAGAACTCCATACTTCTTCTTGATTCTCACCGGTTTTTATGTCCAATTTTTCGAAGAAGTCCGATCCGAAACCCCCAGCGGCCAATTTCCCGGGTGCTGTCAACTTCAGAATAAGAATTTCTTCCGGTAGAACCAGTATGCGCTGACGTCTGAAATCTCCCCTGCGCGTGCGACTAACGATATCAAACCCTTCAAACTTTCCGCTGCGAATGCGCTCATTGCTTACGACCTCCCCGGCAACCGCTTCATAGATTAACGCCTCAACAGTCTGCAGCAACTCATCATTACCCAGTCCGGTAACCGCTGCGTAGGACTTTAAACGTGTAACCGCGAAACTCGCGCCATTGGCAATATCCAATGAAATCCATGACTGCGAACCATTGGTCACATCCAAGGGATAAACTTTCGTAGGTGTGTAGAACGTTAATTGACCATCCCGGGTGGAGAAAGGCGTGAATGTTCGGTTGCAGGTTTTCGCTTCGTATGTCTTTCTGCGCTTGGCATTGCGCTGTCCCTTGCCTATAGGGTCCACCGAATATCCCATTCTGCGCAGGCGTTGAATGGCTCCGAATTCACCGGGCAGGTGTGCACATCCCATTGCTGCAAAGGTTGAAATTCCCGCCTTCATCAGGCTATCGAGCGACTGCACGAAGACACCGCTGCGTTCGTTCAGTATATACTTCTGAAAGGCCGCACTTGTGGTTAGGCGATTCAGCGAATCAATCAAATCCAAATCCTGATTGCGGTATGCCGGCTCCAACTGTTGCTGGAGCTTATTCAACTCCATAACGTCCCTATCGCCCCAAGGCTGATCATTGAATTCCGTGTATTCAGCCATAGTGGCCTTACGGATAAAATCATCCGATTGGGCGTATGTCTCCAATCCAACCGTTGTTTTGCCCAACTTTTTGGCTGTTTGGTAAATGTGCATATCCAGCCAGGTATCTTCTTCGAATTCAGCTTCGGCATCCTCGTTTCCAAAACGGAACAAGAAATAATTCAATAACTGCGGA
>CANHYZ010000291.1 GCA_947464885.1 Flavobacteriales bacterium | reverse complement strand
AGGTCGGGAGTTTTTTATTTTCACATCCCATAAGCTTTACATACCATGCTATCGGCTCAACACCTCCGCGATAACCGCGACACTATCGTCGCAGCGCTCACCAAAAGAAACAAAGACTTCAGCGAGCAAATCGACCGCGTAATCGCGCTCGATGAAACACGTCGAAAAACACAAAACGAACTCGACAACAACCTCGCTGAGGCCAACAAACTTTCCAAAGAAATTGGTGATCTCTTCAAAAGCGGAAAAAAGGATGAAGCCGAAGCTGCCAAACCGAAAGTAGCAGCATTGAAAGAAGCCGCAAAAGCGCTTGAGACTGCACTTCAGGAAACAGAAGAAGCACAAAAACAATTGCTCTATACCATTCCTAACGCACCCCATGCGTCGGTGCCGCAAGGCAAAACGGCCGACGACAATGTTGAGGTCTTCAGCTGGGGAAGCCAACCGACCTTGAGCGAAGGCAAAAAACCGCATTGGGAATTGATCGAAGAATACGACCTGATCGACTTCGAACTCGGTACCAAAATCACCGGAGCCGGTTTCCCTGTATACAAAGGGCAAGGCGCACGCCTGCAACGTGCTCTGATTAATTTCTTTTTGGATGAAGCCACCAAAGCCGGTTACCGCGAATTTCAACCACCACTCCTGGTGAATGAAGCCAGTGGTTTCGGAACAGGCCAGCTTCCCGACAAAGAAGGACAGATGTACCATGTTGGTGTGGATGATTTATACCTCATTCCCACGGCTGAGGTGCCCCTGACCAACCTTTACCGCGACGTCATCCTGAAAGAAGATCAATTGCCCGTGAAAATGACCGGCTACACTCCGTGCTTCCGTCGCGAGGCCGGAAGCTGGGGTGCACACGTGCGTGGCTTGAATCGCCTTCATCAATTTGACAAAGTTGAAATCGTACAACTGGTGCACCCGGATCAATCCTACCGCATCCTCGATGAGATGATTGAGCACGTGAAAGGGATCTTGCAAAAACTCGAACTGCACTTCCGCGTTATTCGTCTATGCGGCGGAGATATGGGCTTTACTTCAGCGCTTACCTATGACTTTGAAGCATGGAGCGGAGCGCAAGAACGTTGGCTCGAGGTAAGTTCAACATCCAACTTCGAAACCTTCCAGGCCAACCGTCTCAAGTGTCGATTCAAAAACAGCGATGGAAAAACGCAATTGGTGCATACCCTCAACGGAAGTGCATTGGCGTTGCCGCGTATCGTTGCATCACTGCTGGAAAACAACCAGACAGCCGAAGGTATTCGCATTCCCGCAGCGCTCGTGCCATACACCGGATTTGACATGATCCGTAAATAACGGATTTTGAGAAATTTGGGAACTGCCCTCACGCGCGTGCGCGAGGCAATCCCTTAAATTAGCTGCAATGCGCAACTCCTCTTTTTTCGGTGTTCTCCTACTCGGGCTGCTGATGGCCGGCTTCAACGCATGCACCGAACCACGCGACTTTTCATCGCACCTGCGCGCTCTGGATTCATTGCAAACAAGCCTGAATAAACCGGAATCAGAGTTGAATGCCGTAGTCTTGTATCCACGAGATACAGTCACCGCCAAATTGCAATTCATTCAAGACAACTTCAAAGGACCAATGCCTTTGCCCATGGCACATACGCTGTTGCGCGCAGGAAACTTCCGTGATCAGTGGCAACAACTTGAGCAGTGGAAAGAAAATCTCAATGCGCGCAGTGACAATCTTGAAAACGAAATGAGTGCCTTGCGCAAGACATTGTCCGAAATGGCTACGCACGACGCTAATAACGCCGAAATTACCGCACTGTATGCCGATTCCTTAGTTGCAACGATCGAAGTAGCGCAGCAATTCTGGCATACCAAAATCAATGAATGGCTCATCCTCGAAGCCCGATTAAACAAAGACTGGCAACCACTCAACGACACGCTTGTGCAGTGGGCTGACAGTATTCAACGCGCCGTTCACAAATGAAACTGAAACACCTCATCTTGCTCGTTTTTCTGGGTTTATCCTTTGGCGCCAGCGCGCAAGAAACCGATATGGAACTTGCCGACTACTACTACAACCAGGGCATGTTCGAACAGGCCAAGCTGTACTACGAGAAAATTTACAAGACGAATAAAACGGCCAAAGTCTTCAACAACTACCTCAATACACTCATCGAATTGCGTGAGTTTGAGGAAGCGGAAAAAATGGCCAAAAAGAAAATCAAGGATGACGGCAAGGATGGTGTTGGCTACGTGAAGCTTGGTGAACTCTACACCAAATTCAACAAACCGGATGAAGCACGCGAACAATTCGAGGAAGCGATCAAACGCGTAGAACCCACGCGCTCCAACATTCAGCGGCTGGCCAACGAATTCTCCATGATCAATCAGTTCGAATACGCACTACAGGTCTACGAGAAAGGACGAACGCAATCCAAAGACGGTTACAATTTCACCTACGAGGTAGCCAACATGAAAGGCAACTTGGGCGATCACGTAGGAATGACAGAAGCATTTTTGGATCTCATCGCCGAGGAACCACATTACATACAAACGGTACAGAATTCCTTTAATCGATTACTCAACCTCGATGAGAATAAGGACAATGTCGACATGCTGAAAACTGCCTTGCTACGTCGCGCTCAGAAATCACCGGAACAAACCATCTATGCTGAAATGCTCGTTTGGCTGTTTATGCAGAAGAAGGATTTTGCAGGAGCACTCCTGCAGGCATCAGCCCTCGACAAACGACTGAATGAAGATGGAAGCCGCATGATGAACTTGGCGCGTCTGGCTTCTAACAACGATGATTTCGCCACCTCAAAAAAGGCCTATCAAATTGTTGTTGACAAAGGACCTGCTTCGAGCTTCTACATCTTAGCCCGTATCGAAAAACTACAAGTCATGCAGAAAGAAGTTTCCAAACTTCCGGGCGCAGACACCTTGTACGTGCAACTCGAAAAGGACTACGAAGGCGCACTAAACGACATCGGAAAAAATGCTGAAACAGCCATTCTCATGAAAGAACTGGCACACATCCGTGCATTTCATTTACGTAAAACCACAGATGCCATTTCATTGCTGCAGGAAGCAGTTAGTTTGCCCGGGTTACAACCCAAAGTTCAGGCAGTGTGCAAATTGGAGTTGGGCGATGTACAGGTATTTGAAGGCAATGTGTGGGAGGCATCTCTACTCTTCTCGCAAGTAGAACTCGATTTCAAGGATGATATCCTCGGCAATGATGCCAAGTTCAGAAACGCCCGTATTTCCTATTTCACCGGCGATTTCGAATGGGCACAAGGCCAACTCGATGCTTTGAAGGCCTCTACCTCCAAGTTGATTTCAAATGACGCCATAGATCTTTCGCTATTGATTACCGACAACTTCAACATGGACACTACAACAGCACCCATGATGATGTTTGCTCGTGCAGATTTGCTGGCGTATCAAAACCGCTATGACGAGTGTATGATTACGCTCGACTCGATTCTTACAGAATACCCGGCACATACCTTAACCGATGAAATCAAAATGCTGAAGGCATCGATTTATATGGATCAAGGGAAGTATGATTTAGCCAAAGCACTTTATCTGAATATCGTCGATTTGCATTTCGCTGACATCACCGCTGATGATGCCTTATTCAAACTCGCTGAAATGCAGGAATACATCTACCGCGATGCGGCTCAAGCCATGACGCTTTATGAGCGGCTCATTACAGAGTTTCCGGGAAGTCTTTATGTGGTTGAAGCCCGCAAGCACTTCCGAGCCTTGCGTGGTGATGAGTTGAATTAACGAAACAAACCTTCCTCAAGACCGCGGTTGATTTGCT